>NZ_JAVRCA010000007.1:0-39036 GCF_034530995.1 Nostoc sp. DedQUE04
GGCTTTTGCGGTAACTGTACTTCAAGATAGTAAAAGATGTCAAATGGGTTCTATACATAAAGATATATGAGAATCTTAAAAGGTAAGGTTGTTAGTGGTTTAGGAAACTTTTCTTACTGGATTGAGAAACTCCAAGAATATTACTTGAGAAAAACCGGAATGAAATTCTTCCCTGGAACTTTAAATATTCAGTTAGAGCGACCTTACCATCTTCCAAAAAATGTTATGCGTCTGGAAAAGGAAGAATATGGAGGGACTGTTTCTGTGAGCATTGTTCCCTGTAAGATATTTGGCAGAGATGCTTTTATCTTAAGAACAGACAAAAATAATACTGAAAATGGAGATCATCCGAAAACAATTATTGAGATAGCTTGCGATGTGAAACTGCGAGAGCTATATAACCTTAAAGATAATGATTTGATTGAAGTTGAGATTCACGATGCCAGATTTATCTGAATTAAACAATCTGCTTGGAGATGAAGCGTTAATCCATTACGCGAGTGGTCGGGAGCAAGATCGGTTATCAAAAGGTGCAGGTTTGCTGGAATTAGCCCGAAGCCAAGAACTTATTAGCCGTTACCTATCGCCTCCTCCCGCAGTCATTTTCGATGTTGGCGGTGGCGCTGGCGTTTATTCTTTTTGGCTTGCTCAACAAGGCTATGAAGTCCATCTTATTGATGCGGTTCCTTTGCACATAGAGCAAGCTCGGCATTTGTCTCAAGCTCAACCGGAATATCCTCTAGCTAGTTTGGCAGTTGGAGATGCTCGGCAACTGAATCGGGCGGATAATAGCGTTGATGCTGTTCTGTTATTTGGGCCTTTGTATCATTTGACTGAGCGCACAGATCGGATTATTGCTTTGCGTGAAGCTCATCGGATCTTAAAAACTGGAGGTTTTGTTTTTGCTGCGGGAGTTTCTCGCTTTGCTTCAACCTTAGATGGATTATTTGGCGGACATTTAGACGATCCTGAGTTTGTAGAGATTGTTAGACAGGATTTGATTGATGGTCAACACCGTAACCCAAACAACCATCCTCGCTACTTTACAAAAACCTTCTTTCATCATCCAGAAGAACTCAAAGCAGAGGTTGAAGAAGCGGGTTTACATTCTGAAAAGATTTTAGCGATTGAAGGGGCAGGCTGGTTACTACAAAACTTTCAGGAACACTGGAATGATGTCGGTCGCCGCGATCGCCTTTTAGAAGCAATTCGTTGGTTAGAAACCGAACCCTCTATACTGGGGATGAGCGCTCACATCATGGCTGTTGCCCGGAAATAGGCACTAAAGTAGAGCGATCGCTACTAACTAAAAGCGCTTGTTGTTTTGCCAACACTTGCTTGTGTAACAAGAGTAATTGTCTATCTTTAATGCCTGCTGCCATCAATCCTTCAACAGTTTTCATCAGATAATCAGCGCAGGAACCCAATTTTCCCGATGCGGTGGCAATGCTATTAACAGTGGTTGTGAATGGTATTTGATGAGCGTACCTGGGATGTTGACGATTAGCAACAAAAGCGATCGCTAGGAATTCCTGCGTACCATCAAATACCTTCACCCAACGAGCAATGTAGACACCACCCAACATCTCCCGTCGCCAAATCAGCAGTAATTCGGATGGGACATCAGCAGCAGCAATCCGATAAATAACTCCACGACAGCTACCGCCCCGATCGAGTCCTAAGAGTAATCCGGGATTATCTGGAGTACCGCGACCGAGGATCATCCATGTACAGAAGCGCCGATGCCAACCATAAACGATCCCAGCACGGCGCTCTACGTATGCGATCAAGGGATTCCAAATCAGCGAACCGTAGGCAAATATCCAGATATCAGAATTTGGTGGCTGCTGTTGTAGTGTTGTATCAAGCGATCGCTGTAACTCATCTTCGCTCAGGGTAGTTAGCTTGATTCCAGAGTGTGATGCTTCTAATAGTCTCGTCTGTATGTTTCCGGCTTCGAGGTCGCTACGACTGAGTGACATAATGTATATTATTTTTTCTGTAAATCTTCAGTAATTCACTCTAACTTTAAGATAATTTAATTCTCAACGAACAGCTTTCAATGTATCGTAAAGTAGCTTGTAGCGCTTAAATCCTGCTTCATACAAAGGATTTGGCTGCGGCTGTACCACATTAGTATCTTGCGATAAAATCTTGAGTGCAGTTGCTAAATTCGGATAAACACCAATCCCCACCATTGCCAAAATAGCTGCTCCGTAAGCAGCTCCTTCTTCAGCTTTGGGAGCAATAAGTTTTGTTTGCAAAACATCTGCCAAAATTTGTAACCAGAGGTGAGAACGTGCGCCTCCACCCGTTGCTAAGAGTTGATCGAGGGGAGCGATCGCACTAATTACTTCCAATGCTGACCGCAAGCTAAATGCAACCCCTTCCAGGACAGCGCGAGTTATATCTGCTTGTGTATGAGCTAATGACAAATTCACGAAAGCACCGCGAGTATCTGGATCGAGGTGGGGACTGCGCTCTCCTGCGAGGTGGGGTAGAAATAGCACACCACGCGCACCAGGCTGCGATCGCTCTGCCATATCCATCAGTTCGGTGTAAGATATATGCGGTGCAAATGTATCTCGATACCAACGCAGAGAACCACCTGCTGCTAGCGTCACCCCCAGCAGATGATAGCCACCATCCACATGACAGAATAAATGTACCCGACCTTCAGGATCGGGAATTGGGCGATCGCACGGTGCAAAAATAACTCCTGATGTGCCAATACTCAAACTACCCCGGCTCAGGTTGCTTGATGAGATGCCCAAACCGATTGCTGCTGCGGCATTATCACCTCCACCTGCGACCACAGGTAATCCGGCTGGTAATCCCACACGGGCGGCTATTTCTGATTTGAGTTGTCCAGCGATCGCAGTAGATTCGATTACCGGGGGAAACAACGCTGGATTGATATCAAGAGCATGAAGAATATCTGTATCCCATTGCCGATTCGCCAGATTTAGACAGCCGACACCAGACGCATCAGATGGTTCCGTTACTGGTTCGCCAGTTAGCACATATCCCAGATAATCTTTTGGTAAAAGAGTTTGCCACAACCGAGTATATACTTGTGGTTCTTCAGTTCGCAACCATAAGAGCTTCGGCAGTTGAAAACCAGTAATTGCCGGATTTCCAGTGCGCTGAATCAACTCCTGACGGGGAATAGCGGCTTCAATTTCAGCAACAGCTTTACCTGTGCGCTGATCATTCCACAAAATTGCTGGTCTGATTGCTTTGCCATCCGCGTCGAGAGGAACCATACCATGCATTTGTCCAGACAAACCGAGGGCGAGCGGTCGATGTCTGTTTAGCTGTTGAGTGACATCAAAGAGAGCATTTAAACTTGCTTCGACCCAATCGGATGAATTTTGTTCTGTCCAACCAGGTTGTGGAGTTAATAGGGGATAGCTTTTGGTTGCTTGAGCGATAATTTGCCCTTGGAGGTCAACTGCGATCGCTCTTACTCCTCCTGTACCCAAGTCTAAGCCAACTACGATTTCAGTCAATTGCTCCTCCAAATTCTTAATCGTGAACTAACCCAACTTCTTGAAGTACCTGGCGACTGGGAACAGCCTAAAACCTAGTTTTTCATAGGTACAACGTGCTGGTGCATGACCTGGATCGCCTCCGGTTTCAACCATAGCAACGGACATCCCAGCAACTTGCATCCAATCAAGAGCGAATTCCATCAAAGCGGTGCCAATACCTTGACGTTGATAGTCTGGATCGACAGCAACCATATAGATTTCTCCCATGCTGCTCTCGGAATGGAGTTTCACGGCTACAAAGCCCAGGATTGCACCGGAGTTGTCGATGGCAACCCACACCTTATTGTCCGCAGCAGTACAGACTTCCTCGACAGCGTGAAGCTGGCTTACACGCCAATCGGGATAGAATGAACGGTACACGTCAAGATCCATCACTTTCTCAAGTGAATCAAAAACCGGAGTCCATGCCCGAATCGAAAGGCTCTTGATGGCATCAAGATAACTATCTTCGTATGGTTCAATTCGCATTTCGGTATGGACTCCACTTATAATCGAAAATCGGTTTTCTCTCAGAATCGGGCTAGTGTTTCTTTAGCTCCAAACTCATACAATCGGTGTAAATGGTTCGTAACTGCATCAACAAAAAGCGGTGACTGGGACAAATCGCCAAAAATCTCAGTTAGGTTAAGCAATGGTTTAGCATCAGAGCCACTGGTACGAGCTAGTTGAGTCAGAGTACCTGCTATTGGGTCATCAATGGGAATGGTATTGCCTTGGTCATCCTGTCCCTTGAGGTAACGGAACCAAGCAGCAACCGTTAGGCTCATGTATTCAATTGCCCCTCCTTGTTGCAGCGCGTCACGGACTGAGCCGAGAACAAATTTTGGCATCTTAGCGGAGCTATTGAAGCAAAGACGCGGGAGTTGATCTCGAATCTTGGGATTGGCAAAGCGTTCAATTAAGGTTTTTTTATAATTATCTAAATCAATTCCAGGTACAGGTTGAAGTCTGGGCGTAACTTCTGCCATTAAACGATCGACGGCTTGCCGAATCAAGGGATCAGCCATGACTTCGTGGACGTAGGTGTAACCTGCCAAGGAGCCAAGATAGCCAATCAACAAGTGACTGGCGTTGAGTAGCCGGATTTTCATCATTTCATAAGGATGAACATCCTTAGTCATCTGCACACCAACTGATTCCCAATCAGGTCTACCTGCACTGAAATTGTCTTCGACTACCCACTGAAGGAACGGTTCGGCAACAACTGGAAAAGCATCATCGATGTTAAACTGTTCCGCCACCATTTTGATATCTGCTGGGGTTGTGGCGGGGGTGATGCGATCGACCATGCAGTTGGGAAAGGCTACCTGTTCGGCAACCCAATGTCCCAATTCCGGGTTCTGCATTTGGGCAAATGCGGTTAACATTTTGCGGGCAATGTTGCCGTTACCTTGGAGATTGTCGCAGGACAACACGGTGAACGGTGCGATTCCCTGTTGACGGCGGCGATTAAGGGCTGCTGTCAAAAAGCCATATACTCCAATTGGCTCGTCGGGATGCTGCAAATCGTACTGGATTGTTGGGTGATTGACATCGAATTCACCGCTACCTTCAATATAGTAGTAGCCACCTTCGGTAATGGTGAGGGTAACGATGCGGCATTTGGGATCTGCTAAGGTGTCAATCACAGCTTGACGGTTATCTGGAGCAAACAAATATTTTGTAATTGCTCCAATCACACGAGCGCGATCGCCTTCTGTGGATCTTTCAACTAAGGTATATAAACAATCTTGCGAATTCAGTGCATCCCGCATTCGTTTGTCGAATTCTAGTAGCCCAACCCCACAGATTCCCCATTCACTAATGGGATTTTGATGAAAATAATTATCCAGATATAAAGCTTGATGTGCGCGATGGAACCCACCCACACCGATATGGACAATACCGTTTGTGATTTGATGGCGATCGTAATTGGGTACGCGAATGTTATTGCCTAAATGAGACAGAGATGCTTCATTCAGCTTGATTGCCGATCCTGTGCTGATATTGCTGTTCATGGGATTCATTCTGGGTTAGGTGGTGACGATGAACTTTGGGGATGGCTTCACCGTCGCGATCGAACAAATGGCAAAGCTCACCATTAATGTAAATCGGAACGTAATCGTGCATCATGGCTGGATTATCTCCGTCTGTTTGCACAACTATAGTTTCGCCACCCGCAATCTTGATGTAGAGAAAGGTTTCTCCGCCTAATCGTTCTACGACTAATACTTCACCATTCACGCTTGGGTTGCTTTGATCGAGCCGCAGATGTTCGGGACGAATCCCTAATGTTGCTCTATCCCCAACTGAGAGGGTTTTAGGCTTCACCGGAATCGTTACGCTTGCGTCACCAGGGAGTCTGACTGTTGCCCCAGAGTCATTGACGGCTGAAACTGTCACCGAAATAAAGTTCATTTTCGGTGAACCAATAAATCCGGCAACGAATAAATTGCGGGGATGATGGTACAGTTCCAAGGGAGAACCCATTTGTTCGATAATGCCGCCCTGTAACACTACAATCTTGTCGGCAAGGGTCATTGCCTCAACTTGATCGTGGGTAACATAAATCATGGTGGCTTGCAGGCTGTCGTGTAAACTGGCAAGCTCAATCCGCATCTGCACCCGCAATGAAGCATCCAGGTTGGACAGTGGCTCATCAAACAAAAATACTTTGGGATTACGCACCAAAGCACGACCGATCGCCACGCGTTGCCGTTGTCCTCCTGATAGTTCTTTGGGCTTCCGGTTCAAAAGCGGCTCTAGTTGCAGGATACGAGCGACTTCACGCGCCCTTTCATAACGTTGGGCTTTGGGCATACCCGCAAGTCGGAGGCTAAAGGCCATATTTTCTGCCACTGTCATGTGGGGATATAAGGCATAAGTTTGAAACACCATTGCTAAACCACGTTTATCCGGTGGCACATCATTGACTTTTTGTCCATCAATGAGTAAATCGCCGGAGGAAATTTCTTCTAGTCCAGCAATCATGCGGAGTAAAGTTGATTTTCCACAGCCGGAGGGGCCGACGAAGACGACAAACTCGCGATCGCCCACGTCGAGATCGATCCCTTTGATGATCTCTGTGTCGGCGTAGGTTTTATGGATATTTCTTAAAGCAACTGTTGACATAAAATATTTCCATTAATGAGTTTAAGTTTTTTGTCACACAGAGAAGAGTGCAACATTTAATTAATTCGTAGCAAATTCTCTGCGTACCTTTGCGCTTACCTCTGCGCCCCTACCCTGCGGGAAGGCGAAGCGCCTATGCGTTTAAATTTAAAACCTCAATTCGCCAAGATTTTACGCAAAGCCGTAAGAGTGCCTGCCTTCTACTTCACAGCACCAAAAGTCAGACCCCGCACTAACTGTCGTTGACTCAGCCAGCCGAAAATGAGGATGGGTGCGATCGCTAGTGTTGATGCTGCGGAAAGTTTTGCCCAGAATAATCCTTGAGGGCTGGAAAAGGAAGCAATAAAAGCTGTGAGTGGGGCTGCATCTGCTGTTGTCAAGTTCAAGCTCCAAAATGCTTCGTTCCATGACAAAATAATCGAAAGTAAGGCAGTAGATGCAATTCCGGGCACTGCTAATGGCAACAACACATGCACAAGTTCTTGCTGTGTGGTTGCTCCATCCATGCGATCGGCTTCGAGAATTTCTTTAGGAACTTCTTTGAAGAAGCTGTAAATCATCCAGACGACGATTGGTAAATTAATCAGGGTATAAATAATAATTAAACCAATGTGAGTATCCAGCAATCCGGCGTTGCGACACAAAATGTAGATTGGCACTAGCACACCAACGGGTGGCAGCATTTTGGTAGACAGCATCCAGAGTAAAGTCCCCTTGGTGCGTTTGGTTGGGAAGAATGCCATTGCGTAAGCGGCAGGTACGGCAAGCAGCAGCGCGACTATAGTCGAGCCAAGGGAAATCGCTACGCTGTTAAACGCATAATTGAAATAATTTGCCCGGTCTTGGATGGCAATATAATTCTCCAATGTCGGGCGGAAAAACAACTGAGGGGGAGTTGATACTGCCGCGACTTCAGTTTTGAAACTGGTGAGAAACATCCAGAAAATTGGAAAAAACAATATGCAGGCAGCAAGCCAGCCGAGTAATGTCCATAGCCAAATCTTTGAGGTTTTACGTGCCATGTTAAGTATCCAAATTACGAGCAACACTACGCATCAAAAAGATTGCCACGATGTTGGCAAGGATTACGGCAATTAATCCACCGGCTGAAGCACCGCCGACATCGAATTCCAGCAAGGCTTTTAAGAAGATGTAATAAGCTAGATTAGTGGTTGCAAGTCCTGGCCCGCCGCCTGTGGTAACAAAAATTTCCGCAAAGATGGTCAGGAAGAAAATTGTCTCAATCATGGCAACCACAGAAATGGCGCGGCTCAGATGGGGTAGCATGACAAAACGAAATAGAGCGATCGCATTTGCGCCATCCATCCGCGCAGCTTCTAACTGGTCGCGATCGAGTGACTGAATTGCAGTCAACAAAATCAGCAGGGCAAAGGGCAGCCATTCCCAGGACACAATAATAATGATGGCAAGCAAGGGAACGCTGGCAAACCAATCGATCGCCCCTAAACCCAAACCTCTAGTAATTTGAGCAAACAGCCCATTCACTGGATGCATCAGCATATTTTTCCAGATTAGGGCGCTAACTGTGGGCATCACGAAAAATGGTGAAATTGCCAGCACCCGCGCCACTCCACGACCATAAAAGTCTTGGTCAAATAGTACTGCTAGTAATGTACCCAGACCAATTGTGATTGCTAAAACAGAAACAACCAAAACTATTGTGATAGCGATCGATGTCCATAAAGCTGAGTCACTGAGGATGAAAGTGAAATTTTCAATCCCGATGAATTTACGTGCATCTGGATTCAGCAAGTTATAACGCTGAAAAGAAAACCATACGGTCATCACCAGAGGCACAATCATCCACAGCAGTAGGAGAACGACCGAAGGCGCAACCAGAGGTAAGGTTGATACTTGCCGCGTAGTCCGTTGCTTGGTAGGTGGTGGCGTTTCGTGTTGAGGTTTTACCGCTAATGAAGAAGACATAACCCAAAGGAATTTTAGATTTTAGATTTTGGATTTTAGATTTTGAATGTTTTGTAGTTGAGCATCGGCTCTTTTTACCCATGCCCAATGCCCCATTTCATTCGATATAACCCGTGTGTTTCATGAAGCGTTCAGTTGATTTCTGGGATTGCTGTAACGCTTGGTCTACGGAAGTTCGATTGGTTAACGCTGCCGCCAAGGTTTGCCCGACTGAAGAACCGATCGCTTGAAATTCTGGAATATCAACGTATTGAACTCCTTTATACGGAGTTGGTTGTGCGGATGGACGGGTAACATCGGCAGATTGGATTGCTGCTAACACGATTTCTGCAAAGGGTGCAGCTTTTCGATAGTTGGGATTCTCATAAGTGGAAGTCCGAGTTCCTGGTGGTACAGCAACCCAGCCATTCTCCTTGGCAACCAGTTGAATGTATTCTTTAGAGGTTGCCCAAGCAACAAACTTTTGCGCGGCTTCTGGTGATTTTGAGGTTTTTGGAACCGCTAGCGCCCAAGCCCAAAGCCAATTTGAGCCGTTGGGATATTTTTCAATTGGCGCACGAGCAAAGCCAACTTTGTTATAAACTTGGGATTCTTTCGGATTGGATAATAAGCCAGCAGCAACGGTTGCATCTACCCACATCCCGCATTTGCCTGTGGAGAATAATGCTAAATTCTCATTAAATCCATTAGAACTGGCTCCGGGCGGCCCGTATTTGTTAAGCAAATCGACATAAAAGGCGATCGCCTCTTTCCAAGCTGGAGTATCGATGGTTGGTTGCCACTTCATATCAAACCACTGTCCACCATAGGTATTAACCAATGTGGAAACAAATGCGACGTTTTCACCCCAACCGGGTTTTCCGCGCAGGCAAACTCCATAAACCCCATGTGCTGGATCGTGGATTTTGCTTGCCCATTCTCTCATTTGGGGATAAGTTGGCTGTTGAGGAACCACAATCCCAGCTTTTTCAAACAAGTCTTTTCGGTAATACAGCATGGAACTTTCCCCATAGAATGGTACGGCATATAGTTTGCCGTTATTGGAAAGTCCTTCACGTATGGGTTTGAGTAAATCGTTTACGTCATAGTTTGCGCCTAGATCCAAGGGTCTTAACCAATCCCGTCTAGCCCAGATTGGCGTTTCATAGGAACCAATGGTCATGACATCAAACTGCCCACCTTGACTTGCAACATCTGTAGTTGTGCGTTGGCGTAACACATTTTCTTCCAACACAACCCACCGGAGTTGAATATCAGGATTAGCTTCTTCAAATTTGCGAGAAAGCCCTTGCATCACCACCATGTCGCCATTATTTACAGTGGCGATCGTTAGTTTAGTTTTGTCTGCGGCTTGGGAGCGCGGTGAGCAAGCATATAGCAGATGCACCAGCATTATTCCAGCGAGAAATGCAACCAGCACTTTAGCGAAGCGGGGGATACGCATCGCATGACTCCTTTAAAGTAAAAACCGAAGGAAATAAATTTTTGATTTTATGCTCTATTATTGGGCAAAAGCTCAATAATAGAAATCATACCAATCTGATTTCCATCACGGTCATTTGCAACAATTCTTCAATAAGAGGTTGAATCTATGACGGCAAAAGCAACTTATCAGTTTGCAGGTAAGACGATCCTAATTACTGGCGGTGCAGGAGATATTGGCAAGGCAACTGCACACCGTTTTGCTGCCAATGGTGCAGGAATAGCCCTGCTAGATTTGAATGAACCGAAGATGGCAGATGTGGCTGGGGAACTAAAAGAGTACAACGTTCCAGTCGGAACGTTTCGCTGTGATGTTACATCTAGTGATGATGTTGCTAAAGCCTTTACTGGTGCTGTTGAGCAATTTGGGCGCATCGACTATGTATTTAATAACGCGGGTTATCAAGGAGTGTTTGCCACGACTGACGAATATCCTGAAGACGACTTTCAAAAGGTGATCGACATTAACGTTGTCGGCGTTTTCCACATTCTCAAGGCTGCTGCACAACAATTACGCGATGCAGGTGGAGGCGCGATCGTTAATATGGCGAGTTATGCAGGGGTAGTTGGGCCGCCAAATATGTTAGCTTATGCTGCTTCTAAGTTTGCTGTCATTGGAATTACTCAGACGGCAGCGAAAGATTTAGCTCCCTACGGCATTCGGGTGAATGCGCTCTCGCCTGCGTTGATTGGCCCTGGTTTTATGTGGACGCGGCAAACCGAATTACAAGCAGCAGTAGGATCGCAGTACTTTGATGCCGATCCCAAAGTAGTTGAGCAACAGATGATTAATTCAGTACCAATGCGGCGTTTAGGAAGCCTGGAAGAGGTAGCGAATGGGGTAGCGTTTTTGATGAGTGAAGAGGCAAGCTACATTACTGGCTTTAACTTGGAGGTTACTGGGGGATAATAGAAATTTAAAAATAATTGAGCAAATATTGTATCTTTGGGCATATACTCTAAAAAATGCAATCATACCTTTGACAGATACATAGTTTTTGCAGGTAGTATATGGGACAACCTTTTTTAGAGCAGCGCGATGCCAGCAAGGCTGGCTTGCCTCTTAGGGCGCGCAAATTAGACCTGGCTGCACATGCTGCTTGGCTCTATTACATCGCCGGCAATACGCAAGAAGAAATTGCTGCCAAGCTCAATGTTTCCCGGCAAGCTGCACAACGCTTAGTGGCACTGGCAGTCAGTGAAAAATTGATTAAATTTCGACTCGATCATCCCTTGAGTGAATGCATTGCTCTGGCTGAGTCGTTACGCGATCGCTTTGCTCTATCACTTTGTGAAGTAGTACCAACTGATGCAGGGAGTGGTGATACATTATACGGAATTGGTGTATGTGCTGCCACCCACCTAGAGGCTTACCTGATGGCTAAAACCCCGACCATACTAGCGTTGTCATCAGGTCGCACATTGCGAACAATGGTGGAGCAGATACCCTCAATGAACCAACCCCAGCATAAAATTGTGTCAATTATTGGCAATATGTCCCACTCTGGGCGTGCAGGTCGTCACGAAGTGGTTATGCATTTATCCGATCGCGTCGGTTCCCAAGCTTACCCAGTACCGACTCCGGTTGTGGCGACTAGCATTGAAGAACGAGAACTTTTGCAGACTCAGCGATCGTTTCTCGCCGTCAAAACTCTTGCTGAGCAAGCCAAAGCAACGTTTGTCGGAATTAGTCACATTGCCTGGAATGCTCCTTTACATCAAGATGGCTTCATCAATGACGATGAGGTGGCTGAATTGATTGAACTAGGAGCAGTCGGAGAAATTGCAGGTTGGGCTTACAGCGATCGCGGAGTATTGCTGCAACAGGGGACAAACAGCCGGGTTGCCAGTGTAGCCCTCGAACAACCCGCTCATCGACTGATTATTGGTGTGGCGGGTGGTGTGAGAAAAGCGGAGGCGATTTTAGCTGCTCTGCATGGCAAGTTAATTACAGGATTGATTACCGATGAAGCTGCTGCCCAAGCGATTCTTGCTAAAATTTAGTACCAAGTTGCTTTCAAAAATGTCTTTTCTGAAATAGCTTATGCTCAAGGCTTTTCACTTATGGGCAATCGCTTGACAGAAAAGATTTTAGATTAGTAACAAGAGCGATCGCTGAAAATTTACATTTCACTGAAAAATGGTTAGAAGATTAATTTAAATGAATAAAGCTAAAAAGAAGCAGCACTTCGTACCTCAATGCTATTTAAGAAATTTTGTTGGTGAAGACAAAAAACTATTTGTTTTGGATAAGATAAAAAAATCTATTTATCCTGCTGATGTGAAAGATATTGCCCAAGATAGGTATTTTAATGACTTTCCTGAGCCATTTTTACCTGAATAACTAAGGGATAAAACAAAATCTCAGTTCATTGAAGATGATCTGTCTAAAGTAGAATCAAGCTTTGGAGAGTTTCTAAAGCGGATAATAAATTGTCTTGAAGAAATAGAGAAAAAAAACTTATTTGATTCTCTTGGAGTTCTAGACGAAGAGGCAAAGAAAAAATTCTCTGCCTTTTTAGCACTTCAGTTAGTCAGGACAACTACGCTTAGATGGCAAATTAGAGAAATGTTTCAATCTTTGAACGCTCTTAAGGAAAGAATGGAGCGGGCAATAATCAAGAATAATATAGATATTCAAAAGTTTAACTTTCCTTTTCCAAAAACTTCAAGTAGTTCAATTTCTTTTCATGATATTTTAAAGATAGGGATAGAAGAAGACTCAATAGCACAACATTTATTTTATATCTCTAAGATTCTCGATCAAGGTTCTGATTCAGAAATATCAAAAATCTTATCAAGTTATATTTGGTTATTTGGTGTGAACTCAACTTCCATTTCACTATGGACTTCAGATAATCCAATAGCAATCAAACCCCACGAAGATTTTGGAACTGGTTTGTCCTCATCTGGTGTCCAAGTAGCTTATCCAATCAGTTCTAAACATCTTCTAATTATGTTTGAACCAAGTTTTTGGAATAAGCTCAAAAATTTTGACGGAATGAGTATTATCCTTTCGGAAAATGATGTAAAATCATATAATAAGCTACAAGCAATTCAATGTTATAGACAAACTTACTCCAGCAAGAAAAACTTTGAGCTTTTGCTAACCTGAATTTTAATGCGATCGTATCCCTCCGCTACGGTGCGTTGCGAGTAACACGACCATATCGCAATTAACTAATGACGGTTGATTTGCCAGACATCATAATAATCTCTAATTCCTGACAGGAGGCAGAGCCAAAGACGCTCCGCCTCTTGGACTTTATGTTTACTTAATGTTCTTGTCCCGTTGGTCGGATGAGGATTTCGTTGACATTAACGCGTGGCGGTTGCGTAAGAGCGTAAACGATCGCAGCCGCAATGTCTTCGCTTTGCAGAGGTTGAATTGACTTGCGTCGTTCTTCGATCCGTTGTTTGGCAACGGGATCGGTAATTTGGTTGTCAATTTCCGTATCTACTAAACCTGGTTCAATAATGGTGACGCGGATGTTGTCTTTGTGGACTTCTTGGCGCAATGCTTCCGAGAGAGCATTGACACCCCATTTGGTAGCATTGTAAACACCAACACCCGCCCGCGCTGTCCGGCCAGCCACTGAGGAGATATTGACTATATGCCCTGATTTTTGCGCCTTCAACAAAGGCAAAACGGCATGAGTAGCATATAGCAGTCCTAATACGTTGAGGTCAAACGATCGCCGCCAATCTGAGCTATTTCCCGCTTCAATTGTGCCCAGTAAGGCAATCCCGGCATTATTCACAAGGATATCAACCCTTCCCAATTCTGCATTGGCCTTTGCCACCAAGTTATTTACCTGAGTTTCATCAGTCACATCAGTGACAATAGGTAATGCCTTGCCACCATTAGCTTCGATGCGTTCTGCTAATGCTTGAATGCGATCGCCACGCCTCGCAGCGAGTACTACTGTTGCTCCAACTGAAGCCAAAGCGATCGCAGTTGCTTCTCCAATTCCTGCTGAAGCCCCAGTGATAATTGCGACTTTTCCTTCTAATTTACCTGTCATTTATCTAACTCCTTAGTGATTGATAATTGGGCATTGGGCATTGGGAAGAAGCAGAGAGGTAGAAGTTCTAAAATGTTTGAATTTTGAATTTTGAATTTTGAATTTTGAATTGATTTCTCCCCTACCCCCCTGCCTCCCACCTCTTACCGATCCTCAAAACGGATGCAACTGCTGCTCCACAGAGTATTATGGCTGCGAAGCGAAAGGTTCCTTGGAATCCTGCAACGATCGCATCAGGAGGGGCGACAGAGACATCTGCACCCGCAGACATACTAGCGATTAAGGCTCCAAATACTGCCCCAATTAGAGAAACTCCTACGGTGTTTCCTGAGGTACGTGACAAAGATAACAGCCCAGAAGCAATCCCTAGCCGCTCTCTCGGTACCGATCCCATAACAGTGCTGTTGTTGGGCGATTGAAATAAACCCAATCCAATGCCGTAAATAAAATAGCGCGATACATAGCCTAGTTCAGTAATTTGAGCATCAAAGGTGCTAATCCCCAGACAGCCGCCAATCATCAACCCCAACCCAATCGAACTGATTAGTCGAGCGCCAAAACGGTCTGAAAGTATTCCAGCCAGTGGAGCAATTAACCCACTCAGTACAGGCGATACGGCTAGTAATAGCCCTACTTTTACCGTCGGATAATGCTTGACGTTCTCTAGAAAGAAAGGGACGATCAGTAGCGAACCGCCAATAACAATGAATGCTAACCAGCCACTTAGCAAACCCATACTCAACTGAAGATTGCGAAACAGCTTTAGCTCTAGTAGTGGCTGCTTTAGAATCGCTTCAACTACCAAAAATGTAATGAAACTTACGGTAGCGATCGCTAATAATATCAATGCATTAGTACTGCTAAAGCCCTGGCTTTGCCCTAGCGTCATACCCAGCCCAAAAGTACCCAGAGTCAATAAAGCTAATATGGCTCCCAAAAAGTCAAATTTCTGTTTGCCCTCAATGCGTGCAGAAGGTGGCACTACACGAGCTATTAAGAAACTAGCGATAATCCCCAAGGGTACATTGATGAAGAATATACTATGCCAGCCTGACCAGCTTAAGAGCAATCCGCCAGCAGAGGGGCCAAAAGCAATTCCCAGTGACACTACACTACCGATGATGCCAACAGCCCGACCTCGCTCGGAAGAGGGAAAAACTTCTGTGATAATTGCTAAACCAAGCCCAGAAATGAACACAGCACCTAATCCTTGAAGCGCCCGAAAGCCAATCAACCACTCGATACTAGGTGCAAAACCACACAACAGCGAACTGAAAGTGAACAGAACTAGTCCCCCTTGGTATAGGGACTTCTTACCCCACATATCCCCCAAGCGGGTTGCTCCCAAAACTAAACCAGAACTGACCAACTGGTAACTCAATACAGCCCATTGGGTGGTAGGAAAACTAGTGCCAAAGGCTTGCACTAATGTGGGCAAAGCAACATTAATGATCCCCACATCCAGGGTAGACATGAATACCCCAAGTCCGACACCGAGTAAGACCCAATTTTTTTGAGAGCTTGATAAAGCCAGAGGTTCTGCTTGGAATTGTGCCAACGTTTAGCCTCCACCTTTGACTTTACGGTTGTGAATAGTTTGCATACGTATATTCATTGTAGGGTGCTATCCTCGCTACTAAGTTCAGGAAACTAAGTTTACTTTCCATCCTTGGCGTTGGCGATTTTTTTGAGTGCGATCGCAGCAGGCGCTTGGTCGATCGGAAATACTCTCGATAGGTTGAAAAATTCAGGTTTATATCAAGTATCTACTTCCCAATTGGCAAGATTGGCTTTTCCACTTGTCATATATTTGGTAAAGTACTTAAGTAATCTTAACTCTGCACTCCTTCGGCTATATCAACGATAGTGTTTAACAAAGTACGGTAATTCGATAGACTTAGTGTATTTAGACTAATTAGCAAACTATCATAGACAACTCTCAGAAGCAAGCTCTAAAGAAAATGGAGAAAAGGGAATGGGAAATGTCAATCATTAAAATCACATCTGCAACTGCAAATAAGTACCTTTTTGTATAAGCAATGACTCAAAAAGCTGCCTTATCTCGATTTGCATTAGGATTTATTGCAGGCTTTGTGTCTGTTTTGCTATTTCATCAAGGTGTATTGGCGCTGCTACATGCAGTAAATTTTACACCTCGCGCCCCTTATTCAACTGCACCAACACAACCATTAGGAATCCCGCAAATTTGGTCAAATGCTTTCTGGGGAGGGATTTGGGGACTGATTTTGGTAGTAATTGCACCTCGTTTTCGACACGATCAAAACTATTGGTTAGGAGCTTTAATCTTTGGTGCAATTGCTCCGACGCTAGTGGCTTGGTTTGTAGTTGCACCACTCAAGGGTCAACCCATCGCAGGCGGCTGGAAACTTGTGGGAATAGTCACAGGTTTATTAGTTAATGGTGCTTGGGGTGTGGGAACCGCCGGGTTGCTGAGATTATTCTCTAGGAGGCAATTGTTTAACAGCTAGAGTTTTAAGCACTTCTAAATAGTTGAATAATACTTAGTATCGTCCGTAACCAAAATAGCTTCCTGCTTATTTCAGCATCAAGTTGAAAATGTCTATATTGTTATTTGAGAATAATCGGTCAAAAAATAGCGATGTATTATTCGCGTTACACCAATTCTGTATAAAGATGTGTAGAAATAACCCCACTACCTGCGGCGCTTCCCGCGAGTTTGGGAAGGTTGGAAGGGGTCTAAATGATGTGCAGCTTCACAGAGAATTGGCTTTACTCAGTAAATCAAAAATCAAAAGAATTTATTACAATGGATAATTTTGGAATTTACACACTTGCTAATGACGTAGTATTTGACCAACTAGTAGCTTTGCTAAACAGCATTGAGGTAAATGTTAGTCCAGATATTCCAATTTGTATTATTCCCTATGATGACCGCTTAAAACGAGTTAAACAGGAGATAGATTCTCGACCAAATGTCACCTTGTTTGACAAGAAAAGCTCGATCAAAAAATGGGAGGATTTTGCCGTTCAAGTTTGGAACGCTTATCCAAGAAATGGTCGAAAAAATAAACCTTCTATCGAATGGAATAAAAAAAATAATTTAATCCGAAAAATGTGTGCTTTTGATGGTGAGTTTGAAAGATTTGTATTTTATGATGCTGATAGTTTGGCAATGAATAAGTTGGATAAGGTTTTAGAAAAACTAGACCAATACGACTTTGTGTTTGATGACTGGGAACACACAAAACAAACTTCAGTTGCAGCTTTCGACTTGCCGAAGTTAGAACAAAAAATGTCTTTGCCTGAATCTGAAATCAGACGAGAAATCCACTGTTCTAGTTTTTTTGGTTCCAAAAAGGGTATTTTAGGCGCTGAAGAATTAAAAATACTCAAAAAGCGATTGATAGAAGATAAAGAAGTCGAATTGATTAATGAAATCGCTTGGTGGTGTGACGCAGATTTATTTAGTTACATGACTTTTAGAATTGCTCGACCACTATTTAACTTTACACTCAGTCCCAATGGTGAAGATAGAACTGGTAACTGTGCTAATGCAAATCCATTTGTGAATATTGATAATGTTCTTTACAACCAACAGGGATTAAAACCAATTCATCGTCTTCACTATATGGGCTATTCTGCTATTGGATTTGCCCGCTTGTGTAAAGGTGAAGATGTTGATATCCGTTACAAAAATGAATTTTTGCACTATCGCTTTCTGAAGCAACCAGAGCAGAAACCGAAGCGATTGAAGCCACCTACCATAGCGGCTAGAAGCAATCGATTTATCAAAAAAGTTTGGAATAAAATTAATCAAACTATTTCCTACACCTAGCTTTTGCCCAGCCTTGCTCATTAAGCGTTTAGTTTAGTGAGCAATGTCCACTATCATCTTGCAAAAATGCCTAAAGTTAGTGTTTCCATTCCCACGTTTAATCGAGTTAATTTACTGCCTTTCGCAATTGACAGTGTACTCAATCAGTCTGAGCAAGACTTTGAGCTAATTATTTGTGATGACGGTTCTAGCGATCGCACACCCGAATTGATGTCACAATACACTGAAGATCGGATAAAATATATCCGTCATCAGCAAAATATTGGTAAAAGTAATAATATGCGCTCTGGCTTTGATGCTGCCAGTGGTGAATATTTTATTAAATTTGATGATGACGACCGACTAACACCCGATTTTCTGGCAAGTACATCAGCTATTCTTGCTCAAGACTCTAGCATTGATTTTGTTGGTACAGACCATTGGATAATTGATATTAACAATGTCCGGGATGAGGCAAAAACTCAAGAAAATTCTCATCGCTGGGGTAGGAAGAATTTACCAGCAGGTGTTGTAAATAATTTGTTAGAAGTCGTATTTATTCAGCAAAGCTTTCAAGTTGGGGCGACATTATTTCGCCGTAAAACCTTGCAAGAATTAGGATATATGCAGCCAAATCTGCAAAATTGCGAGGATAATGATTTATTTGTGCGTCTAGCTTTGGCTGGAAAAAAGGGCTATTACTTACCAGAATTATTGATGGAATATCGCTACCATGCAGAACAGCAAGGTATTAATCGAGCCATTCCTTATTTATTTGATAAAATTCAGTATTTAGAAAGTTATAAGTTTGAGTCTGAAAAATTAGAGAAAGTCAGGAAAAATCGTTTAACTGAAACGCAATTATTATTAGGTTTGCGTTTAATTGAAAAGGGTGAAACGCAAAAAGGCAGAGAGCTAGTTTTAGGGGGACAGTCTTTTTCGACTGCTAAAGCTTGGACTGGTTTAGCTTTATCGTTATTACCAGTTGGGTGGCGAGGTAAGGCGTTTAATGCACTGCGACAAATGCAGGGTTAAACTATGGAAATCATGATATGACCCAGTTAGTCTCCATGACTTTTATCAGCTTTTTCAAGAGCATTGAGAATATCAGTCTTTGTCATCCGTGTTGTTATTTTAATCCCTTGTTTTCTTGCAATTTCTTGTAGTTGGTCTTTTTTCATGCTATACAATGGCTTGCTTGGAACTTCTTCAATAATCTTTTTAACAGCTTCTGTAAATTGCTGAACTAACTGAATATCAATATTTGTTTGCTTATTTGGACTCTCCTCCAATTTTTTAACCGATGTACTAAGTTGCTCAATCTTTTTGTTAAGCGTTTCTACTTCAAGAAATAATTTATTAAGCTGCTTAAGTATTTTTGTAGTTGATTCTGTGTCTTCAGAAACTGATGGTAATACTACAGCGATAGAATCCGAGGAATCTGAAAAACTCAGCAATTGCTGCATTTCTTCTTTAGCAGCAGCAGCTTGCACATCGGTCATATCAAATACCCAAACCCAGAGTTTCTCAATGTCAAGTTCTTTAGCAACTAAACACCAATCAGCACCATAAACAACTTCGTACTCCTCTTCTTCACTGTATGCCTCAGTACGGCGCACAATCAGAGGAATTAAATTAGTACCTTGTTGAGTAAGGCTGTTCCTTAAGTATTCGCGTTTTTCAAAAGGAACTTCTACAGTTTCAGATTCTGGTACAGCAATTTGAAAAGTGTAAACTTGTCCGTGGGAAATTGATTTGATACGTAAATATTCAACAATGCGATCGCGACGTTCTGCGCTATTCATTTTCCTACTCCTTTTCCTTGGTAACAGAAATCAATTGTTTAGCTAGTTTTATATAGCAGTTAAAAGCATCCTGTGCAGCTTCTTTATCTTTAGAAGTTAATTCTTTATCAAATTCTGCGAAGCAAATTGGATACCCTTTATTAGGCGTAGTTGAAACTATGCTCAGGCTTGGAATCCATGTTTCTTGGGGAAATAATTCTATATTTTTACTTTCTGGATTCTTGGATAGAATATCAAAAATTTGCTGAGTCATAGCTAAAGCAACCTTATTTGCGGCTCTATTGTACATACTTACTGCTATTCCTAAAATTGGCAGTGGTTCATCTTTGGATTCATCAAGTGCAATGGCTCTTGAAATCACGTACTCTAATGCTCGGATAGGATAAGGAGCTAACTGGGTAGGAATTAATACTCCAGAGGAAGCCATGAGCGAAATAGTATTAGCTTTACCAAATGATGGTGGTGGGTCAATTAAAATATAATCATATTGATTTCGATATTTGTTAAGCTTCTTGGCTAGTACGCGATCAATATCCGGTGTATTAATTAACGTAGCTTCCATATAACTCAAACGAATGTGAGATGGAACAATATCTAGTTCAACATTATCCCAGTTCTTATGAATAATCGTTTCTTCTAAGCTAGTTCTTGGCTCAGTCAATAGATGGGTAATATCTTTTTTACCTAGCTTTTCAACGTCATCTAAAGGATCTATTCCTAATCCCATTGTCAGATTAGCTTGAGCGTCAATATCAATCAGCAGCACTCGTTTACCTAGCTTGTTGAGAGCAGCAGCAAGGTTGATAGTTGTTGTAGTTTTACCTACTCCTCCTTTGTTATTAAATACAGTAATAATCATTGATTTACGTTCCTCCTTAGTTTCTGAAACTAAAATCTTTTCTGCACTTGTTTGCTGTGTTGAAATGGGAGAAGTTTTACCTTTGTTGAATAAGCCCAACATATCTTCTTGTTGCACCTCTTTTGAGATTAAATTTAAAAACTGTAATCGAATATTTTGTTGATTTTTATACAAAGTAGAAGTAAAGTTTAAATAAGTTTTTTTGGATAAAATTTTGTAAAATGACCTATATTTATAAATAAGTGTGGTTTGGGAATACTCTACAATAGTTGTAATTTTTTTATCATAGTTATAAAGTATACGAAAGTCATAGCCATTGGTTAACAGACCGATAACAGACCCAGTGTGACGCATGTAATTATTAATTTGCCAAACGCTGTGGGCAATGTTTTTACTGGGTGCTTTAACTTCAATAATTAAATAGGCTGGTTTTATTAAAGCGGAATCTGGTTGACCCACTAGGAAATCAAGCTTAGATTGTAGAATTACAACTTGAGATTGCCAATCGGCATTGCTATAACCAAGTATGTGCAAGAGGGGAACTACTACCTTTTGCTCTACATCAGATTCGTTACTATTTGGAGCGATCGCTTGAAAAATGTTTTGCAGTGTCGAGCCATAGTCAGCAATCATACTAGCACCGAGAGGCATCCAACTTTACAATTGTATCCGCTAATTTCTCCCTTGTAAAAATTTTTGCCTCTGTTGCTCGTAAAATCCAAGAATGGCTAGAATCAAAGTGTTTACCTATTTGCGCTAAAGTTTTGGCTACTGTATCTTGTCCCCACTGCCATCAACTTGTTGATAGTCAAGCTATTAGTTGTCCCTATTGTCGGACTACACTCAAAGCTTACGGTCATCCCGGTATTCCATTGCACCGCGCCGCTGGGGATGGGTATCTGTGCGACACTTGCACCTATCACGCTGATGATACTTGCAATTTTCCTAAACGTCCCTACGCCAAAGACTGTACCCTCTACCAAAATATTGAAGAGACAAAGTTAGAGTTGGAACAGCAGCGTTACACTAAGAGTTTTGCTGTAACTGTGAAAAGTTGGGTAAAACGCAATCAGGCTTTGCTGTTACTTTTGGGTTTATTATTGATCTGTTTGTTGTTCGTGATATTAAGGTCTTGATTTGGGTTCTCTGGGGAGTTAAGAATACAACGCTTCTGTGTTGAGTCTAATACAGAACTAAAGAGGGGAGCATCTCACTTTTGCAAAAGTAAGATTCTCCCCTTTTACACGATGTGCCTTTAACAGTTGACCATCATCGGCACCAAATACAGTGTCACTATCGCTTTGAACCACTAACCCACAATCATCAGTCGTATGCCTTGGCATACTTTGATGCTCTTGGATAATAAAGTAGCGTTTTTCAGCAGCAATACCAAATAAAAACTTGAGTGTACAAAAATTCTGGTCTGCCAGCCAAACATTGTCTTCTTCAATAGTAAGTAAATCATACTATGCACTCCAGAATTACTGAAGAAAGTTGAAGGAGATGTTAAGCTGAAAATTATAGCGCGAACATTTACTCCTGTCTTAAAGGTGGTGAATTTAAGAAACCACTACTAACGAAATATGAAAAGTATTTATCAAATAGTTTAACATCCATTGGCGGACAAACAATTGCAGAATCTGCCAATCCAGTGAGAGTATTTTGATAGTCATAATCAACTGTATTTTGATACAACTCCATAATTGTCAAAGAATTTTGATAGACTTTTTCAGACATCATCGGTAAAAGCGGATGTAAAACATTTTCCTGAGAGTGCCTGAAATTTGCAATTAGCTCATCTTTCCACTGAGTATATGGTAACTTCTTGAGTTGATATCCATAAGAACAAATAAACTCAAAAAGCTTGATAAGTCCAATATTTTCGTCTGGTGGGGGTACTATATGGAAAGCTTTTCCTAGAGATTCTTGCTTTTTGGATAAATGGACAATTGCTCTGCTGGCGTAATCCACAGGAAGCAATTCTTCTTTTTGATCTATGAGTTCTGGATAACTACCAAGCTGTATGCATCCTTTAATAACTCTAGGCACAAAAGAATCTTTTGTATGAGCAATACCTGTAGCGCTATGTCCCATAAGAAATCCTGTTCTGAAGACGCTAACAGGTATTCCTCTAGACTTGGCAACCCATACAAGATTTTCAGCTACCCATTTGGTTTGAGCATAGCCAAGATCCAGAGCAACATAGTCTTTACAAGACTCGATGTTGTCATCTTCGTAAACTACTTTTTGTCCTGTAAAATGGCTGATTGCACCAAAAACAGCAATGGTAGAAATGTAATGCATTGGTTTAATTTTGCCCATACAAGCTAATCTGAGAACTTCTTGAGTTCCGAGAACATTGGATGCCTTAATTACAGAGTATGGTTTAGCAAAATTGACTTGGGCTGCACTGTGATAAATGGTATCAATTTGCAGACCCAGTTTTTCAAACTGTTCAATAGGAAGACCCAAGTATGGCTGTTCTAAGTCTCCCGGAATCGCAATCACATGAGAGCTAAATTTTGGGTGATGAAGGGAATATTTTTCTAGGTTTTGTTGAATCTTTTTCAACCCTTCATGCTCGTTTTGGGAGCGTACCAGGCAGTATATTTTTGCTTGAGTTTGATGTAATAGTTCATCAAGTAAAAAAGCCCCCAAAAAGCCTGTAGCTCCTGTGAGAAAAACATGACGCAATTCATCGACCTGAGCAACAGACCTTCCTTGGGCATTAATGGCGGGATCGAGTACTACCTCAGATTTGAGATCGATCGCACTGGTTAGAGTAAAAACGCCATCTCGACGCACTGTCTCTATTACCTGAGCCAGCGCTTCTATAGTGGATTTCTCAAACAAGCTTTTTAGGGGTAAATCTACTTGAAAGGTTTCTTTTACATAAAAAATCAACTGAGATGCTAGCAGGGAATTACCACCAAGCTCAAAGAAATTATCCTGAATCCCAACTTCTGCGATCGCCAAAACTCGGCTCCAAATTTCAGCCATTTGTGACTCAATCAAGGTACGAGGTGCGACAAATGCTGCTTCTAAATCGCTTCTACCCATTTCTGGCTCTGGTAGACTGCGAATATCTATATTGCCGTTGGATATCCGCTTAGTTTGCCGATCGTTAGAGAATGTTAACAGGGGTAAGTTGGAAATTGTCTGGTCTGGGTTAGAGACAATACTCTGTAATAGAGTAGAAAAATTTTCCACCATCAGAGCGATCGTCTCAGCTTTAAATAGGTCAGTATTATATTCCAAGTTGCCCGATATCCCTGCTGCTGTCTCGCGCAGTTCGAGGTATAGATCGAACTTGGATGTCCCGTTATCAATTTCCAGACGGTTCATTGTCAATCCGGGAACAGTCAGCTTAGGCGTTGGGGTATTCTGAAGATTAAACATCACTGAAATCAGTGGATTTTGGTTCAAGCCTCGCTCGATCTGTAGAGCATCAACTAGCTTCTCAAACGGTAGGTCTTGGTGAGTATAACCCGATAGAGCTACTTCTCGGACTCGACCTAACAACTGCCGGAAACTTGGGGAGTCAGACAAGTTCGTTCGCAATACCAAAGTATTGAGCAAAAACCCAATTAGCCCTTCTAATTCAGAACGGTGGCGATCGCTAATCGGAGCACCTACTAAAATGTCTTCTTGCCCTGTGTAGCGAAATAGGAGTGTCTGGAATGCTGCCAACAAGGTCATAAACAAGGTAGTACCTTCTTGGCGCGAGAGAACATTGAGGGCATCGGTTAGAGATTTGGGGATAACGACCGATTGACGCGCCCCCTGATATGTTGGCTCTAATGGTCGTGGATAATCGGTGGGCAATTCTAATATAGGTAGACTGCCACTCAAATGTTGCTGCCAATAAGCAAGCTTATTATCTAAAATTTCACCTTGTAGCCACTGCCGTTGCCAAGCTGCAAAATCAGCATACTGAATAGCTAAATCAGGAAGGGGCGAAGGGTTGCCAGTGGAGAAAGCTTGATAGAGGGCTGACAGTTCCTCGAACAAAAGATTTAAAGACCAATCATCACAAAGAATGTGGTGTAGGTTGAGGAGGAATATATGTTCCTCTGAACTCAATTGCAGCAATGTTGTTCGCAGCAATGGCCCTTGAGCTAAATCGAAAGGACGTTGGGCTTCTTTAAGTACGATCTGGTGGACTTGAGATTCTTGCTCGTCTGGAGACAGCCCTTGGAGATTCACCACTAAGAGTTTGATGGGAAAAGTTGAGTGAATAACCTGTATGGGTTGTCCGTTCAAACTGGAATATGTAGTCCGCAGGACTTCATGACGTTTGATAATTTCATTCAAGCTCTGCTCTAATATTGTGGCGTTGAGTACACCTCTGAGGCGAAAGGCTTCGGGAACATTGTAAAAAGCATGATTGGGTACTAACTGGTCAAGAAACCACAACCGTTGTTGCCCAAAGGAAAGCGGTAAATCGCCATCGCGCCCAATGGATTGTATTGGCACAGAACATCCTATGTCTTCCTGTTGTGCTTGTCTAATGCTTTCAGCTATTTTAGAGATGGTGGGCGCTTCAAAGAAATGCCGCATTGGTAACTCAACTTGAAAGATATCGCGGATACGGCAGAGGATCTGAAAGGCTAGTAAGGAATGTCCTCCCAACGCTAAGAAATTGTCATGAACGCCAATGTTTTTTAGACCCAATACAGTAGACCAAATTTCTGCTACTCGTTCCTCAATAGGAGTGCGAGGAGCAACAAACTTCTCATTTGCATTCAAAGTTTGAACGGGTGCTGGGAGTGCCTTACGATCGACTTTTCCGTTAGCTGTTAAGGGTAAAGCACTCAATTGCACAAAGCGAGAAGGGATCATGTAGTCGGGCAATTTCTGTTTGACAAAACGGCGTAAATTACCAACATTCGTGTCTGATGATTCGGGCTTGAGAACTACGTAAGCTACTAGGCGTTGGTCGCCAGGGGAAAATTCTTTAGCAATCACTACAACTTCTTGCACATCAGGATGTTGCCACAGTGCAGTTTCAATATCTCCTAGTTCAATCCGGAAGCCACGAATCTTTACTTGTTGGTCAATGCGCCCAATATACTCAATGTTGCCTTCTGGTAAGTAACGAGCTAAATCCCCAGTTTTATATAATTTTGAATTATTGAAGGGGCTGGGGATAAATCGCTGATCTGTCAGTTCTGGACGGTTGAGATAGCCTCTAGCTAGTCCCTCGCCGCCAATGTATAGTTCTCCAGGAACACCTGTAGGTACTATCTGCATTTGCTCGTCTAACAAAAGACAGTATGTGTTGGTTATCGGACGACCGATAGTCACACTGCTATCACCTTTGTTAACTAGGGCAAATGTGGAATAGGTCGTATCTTCTGTAGGGCCGTATAGATTAAAGACTTTTTGAATATTGTCCAACGTATATATCTGCTGCACCAAACGATTTTGTAGAGGTTCGCCGGCTAAGTTAACGATGCGAACAGAAGCGGGTATACCTTGAATTCTGAGTAACTCTGCGATCGCAGATGGCACTGTATTGATGAGAGTGACTTGTTGAGCGGCAAGTAAGTTAGGTAAATACAAGGCATTCTCTGCCAAAATCACCTTACCACCACAACTGAGGGGAACAAATATTTCAAAAACTGAGAGATCGAAACAAATAGATGTTGCGGCCAGCACTCCAGCTAGATCCTCGGTTGTAAAAACTTCTCTTGCCCAATGCAACAGAGCGACTGTGCTGTGATGTTCAATAGCTACCCCTTTCGGTTTACCAGTGGAACCGGAGGTGTAAATGACATAAGACAGGTTTTTATCTGTCGCTAGACAGGTTAAATTCTCCTGACTTTGTTGAATAATTACCTCTTTATCGCTATCTAGACAAACTATATGGGCCTGATGCTCTGGAAGCTTTGAAAGTAAATTTTGTTGTGTCAGCAGTATCGATAACTGTGAGTCTTCTAGCATTAAAGCTAGGCGCTCTGAGGGATAGGCTGGATCTAAGGGGACATAAGCTCCGCCTGCTTTGAGGATGGCTAATAGTCCAACAATCATTTCTAGCGATCGCTCCAGGCAAATGCCAACTAAAACCTCTGGTTTGACATTCAAGGTCTGTAGATAGTGCGCTAGTTGATTAGCTCGCTGGTTAAGTTCTTGATAAGAAACTTGTTTGTCTTCAAAAATGACCGCAATTTGCTCAGGTGTTTTTTCTACTTGATATTCAAACAACTGATGGATGCATATATCATTTACGTAAACTGCTGGATTTTCTTGCCATTCCAGAAGCAGCTGGTCTACTTCTATCTTGGGTAGACTGAGGTCTTGTTGAGAACTTTCAGTAGAATTTTTCATGAAAAAGTAGTAATTTTTGATACTACTACTTTATTCTCCAATACTTAAATTGGCTAGTCACAATGAAAAGTTTCTACTTGGTATGAGTTTAGAGTAATGAAAGCAGAGTGGGCATTTCGTAAGAATTACAGCAGATTGCAACAGGTGTGAGGTACAGACGATCTTAAGGGCACAGCAATGCTGTGCCCCTACGTGTGTACTTCATTTACCTGAAAAACGCTGTAATTGTTCAATAGATAGGGAGAACAATCTCAAATTCAGTTCCCTCAGGGGGCTGAGAACGCACAGTTAAAGTACCACGATGTTGTTGGATAATAGAGTAACTAACAAATAACCCCAAACCTTGACCGCGACCAACGGGCTTTGTGGTAAAAAACGGTTCAAAAATCCGCTCTTGCAGACTTACAGGAATCGTACTATCTGTATTGGCGATCGCAATTCGTAACCATTCACGATCTATTACTCCAGTACGAATCCGAATTTCTGGGTGTTGGCTGCTTTGGGGATTATCTCGAATCGCATCAATGGCATTGTTAATCAGATTTAGGAAGACTTGATTCAACTGGCTAGGATAGCAAGTCACCAGAGGTAGATTGCCATACTCCTTAATGACACGCACTTCGGGTTGATTTTCAGAAGCTTGTAAGCGATGTTGCAAAATTAACAGCGTACTTTCAATCCCACTGTGTAAATCTACAGCTTTGATTTCGGCTTCATCTAAGCGAGCAAAGTTGCGTAAACTCTGGACAATTTTGCTGATGCGATCGCTACCAATCTTCATAGATTCTAAGGTTTTATTAGCATCTTTAAACATAAAATCAAGCTCAATTTCTTCCTTCATCGCTTGAATAGCTGGATTAGGTTGGGGATATTCCTGCTGATAAAGTATCAGCAAACGCATCATATCTTGAATGTAATTTTCTGTATGGGTGAGATTTCCCTTAATAAAATTAACTGGATTGTTAATTTCGTGAGCAATACCAGCTACCAATTGACCCAAGGATGACATTTTTTCGCTATGAATTAATTGTCCTTGAGTTTGCTGCAATTTTTTCAAGGTCTGCTCTAAATCTTGGGCTTTTTGGTTGAGAGCTTGGGTTTTGTGTTCTACCTCTGCTTCTAGGGTGTAAGAATAGTTTTCGGTTTGTTGATACAGACGGGCATTTTCCATAGAGATAGCGGCTTGACTAGTTAGGAGTTGGAGAATCTCGATGCGATCGCTAGTAAAAGCGCCTAAAGTTAAGTTGTTCTCCAGATACAAAATGCCGATGAGTTTTCCTTGGCGACTAATGGGAGTACATAAAACTGATTTGGGCTGGTGAGTGAGAATGTAGCGATCGCTGGCAAATTGCACTGCTGTACTCAAGTCTTCAAACACAGCCGTCTCTTGAGTTCTTGCTACTGCATAAATCAAACTTTGAGGAATTTCTGAGTATTGCTCCAGGGGAATTTCTAAGGTTTTTACCAGTTCTCGATCGGCTTGAGCTACAACTAACCATTGTTCCTCTTGGCGAAGAACCAAATGACCGATTTGGGCGCCAGCATTGGCGATCGCGATCTGCATCAAAGTTGCCAACAGTTTCTCTAATTCAATTTCTTGAGAGATGGCTTGTGCGGCTTTCATCACCGCTTGTAAATCTAAGTATAAATTTTGGTTGCTAGAACTTTTAGTTACACTTCTCATCAAAGTTAAGGGGATGGTTGTCGTAGATGTGATGCCAATATTAGGCGATTGGAGAATGGCTGTTAGTAGTTGCGGATATTGTTCTTCTAAATGGGCAACTTTCGCCTTTGCACCCCAATGGGCGTAGCAGTAGTAGGCTTGTTGCATATAGTCTGCGGCTAGCTTCTCTTTGCCGCAAGCTAGGTAGAATTTGGCAGCTAGCTCATTGCTGAGTGCTTCTTCTTGGATGTAGTTGTTTTCTTTTGCCCCCTGAATGGCTTTTTTATAGTAGGTCATTGCGTCTAAATGACCCAAAATTTTTGCCCGCTCTGCTTCAACTAAATCGTATTTGTGTTGATGATTGGCAGGAGCGTGAAACGCCCACTGACTCATCATTTTCTGGTTTTCTGCAACTTTTTCTAGTGCCGATTGTTGCTCTGCTTCATTGCCATTTGAACAGGTAGCCAAAAGAGCGAGGGAGTAATAGAAATTATGTTCGGCAAACTGCAAGAAGCCAACCATGTTTCCCAGGTATTTTTCGGCTTCTTGAGCATGGATAAGTGCCTGCTGATAGTCCTCAAAGATGAACAGAAGAATGGTCTTTGCCAGATGGAGCAGGAACAAGAGAGTTCCGTTTTGAGTTTCAATTAAAATCGGCAGCATTTTTTGCTCGTCGAAACTCTCTCCAACTAGTATTAAGGGATTTTCTGCTGCTCCCATCAAATTCAACACCAGCTGACGACAAATCTGGCTGAAATAAATTTGATATTCTTGTTTGAATTTCAACAACAGATCGATGTATTTTTGCTGTTGCTGATTTACCTGCTCCAGTGCTTCACCGATGAAGAAAAGATAGTTACAGTAGGAGGCGGCGTTGTAGCAGGCATACTCTACATCACCCATTTCTAATCCAACCTGAATAGCTTCACGTAAAGGAGC
Source organism: Nostoc sp. DedQUE04 (assembly GCF_034530995.1). Lineage (NCBI taxonomy): Bacteria > Bacillati > Cyanobacteriota > Cyanophyceae > Nostocales > Nostocaceae > Nostoc > Nostoc sp. DedQUE04. The sequence continues at coordinate 29,512 of NZ_JAVRCA010000007.1, forward strand.
GATCGTTTTCCGAGCGGGTTCTTGCCAGTGCCGCACAAACACATCAAAAATGTTAACCACTTTTGCATACAATTTCCTGTCGTTGAAGCGCTCCAGCAATTTTAATCCTAATTGTCCAAACCGATAGCCTTTTTCAATTCCGGTTGGGGTACCACATAAAACCAGGCCATAGAAAGTGTAGCCAAATGCCGAAAATGCCGAATTGCCAAATTGAATCGATAGGTTCACTAGTGTGTAAGCAATCGGTGGTAACAAATCTGGTTTAGCATTCAGGCTGGGAGTGACCATTGCGATCGCAATTCGCATGGCTGCTAACTTGTGCGGATCGACCATCTCTGGAAGGTTAATTAAATCCTCGATCGCTAACTCCTGTGGAGGTTCTTTAAACAGCGGTTCGCCCAAAAATTCCAGCACTTGCAGACAGATGTCGATTGCTGCCAGCATTTGATTCTGAGCAATGTAGAAATAGATTTTGATTTCATACATCTTCACCTTTTGCAGCAAATCCTGGGCGTGCTGAAGAACAATTTCTGAAAGTCGTTCTGCCTGCTCGAAATGGGCAGTCAGGTACTCAATTTCAGCCGCTTCTGTATAAAGGGCAAGGGTGAGGTCGTAACGATCTGACCAACCGTTTTCTGGGAGCGCTGCCAGCCCTGCTGTGAAGTATTTATTTGCCATTTCATAGGCGGTTGCTGCCTTGGCTTTTTGTCCTGCAAGCAGGTTCAGTTGAGCTAGATCCAATTCTTGCAGCCTGGAGATTTCGTCACCATTTTGTGCATTCAACAATCCAGGAGAACTTTTTTGAGATGTCAATCTCAGACCGTAGTTCAATTGATTGACAATTTCAAAAATTTTCCCTTCTCGCTCTGCTTCCGGCGTATTTGCCCACAGTTGTTGTCCGATTTGGAAGTGGATAGACTGTTTTCGATCTTCTGGAATCAGACCATAGGCAGTTTGTTGGACGCGATCGTGCAAAAATTTATAAGGAACGACAATCTCACCACCGCGATCGATATGGTCTGAGTTATTTGATTGGAAGAACTTGTAGGTTTCGCTAATGGGGAGAATCAGCCCTTCTTGTAACGCCGTCCATAGGTTAGTCGCTATATCAATAAGTGATTTTTCAGAGACCATTGCCAAGGTCTTCAAATCAAATTGGTTGCCAATACAAGCCGCCAGTTTCAAAAGCTCCTGTGTATCCACCGGAAGTTTCTGTAACTGCAATGCCATGAACTCTACCACTCCATCGGTCAATGCCAACTGCCGCACCGAAGCCAGATCGCATTGCCAGTAACCCAGTTCTGGCTGGAATTGAATGCAACCCTCTTCGTGTAGTGCTTTGAGAAACTGCGTTGTAAAAAAGGGATTCCCTTTGGTTTTCTGATATACCAATTGCGTCAGGGGTTGAGCCAGTTCATGGGGACAACTTAAGGTGTCTGCGACCAATTGATTCACCGTTATTTCGGACAAGGGTTGCAGGGCAATGGTATTGACGGTAGCTTGGGCTTGCTGAATCTGTTCCAGCGTTAGTATCAAGGGATGAGTCGGAAAAACTTCATTATCTCGATAAGCACCCAGAATGAGTAAATATCCAGAATTGGCTTCACCGATCAATAATTGCAGTAAATTCAGAGATGCCGAGTCTGCCCATTGCAAGTCATCTAGAAACATCACTAGCGGATGCTCAGGGGTGGTGAAAACCTCGATAAATTTCTGAAATAGCAAATTAAAACGATTTTGGGCAGCATTACCAGATAGTTCTGGGACTGGCGGCTGTTGACCGATAATTCGCTCTAGTTCCGGGATCACATCAACAATTGCTTGTCCGTTTTCACCTACAGCAGCCAAAATTTTCGCTTTCCACGCCGCCAATTGGACATTACTCTCACTCAGCAGTTGTCCCATCAGATCGCGAAAGGCTTGCATAAAGCCACTAAACGGAATATTACGCTGGAACTGATCGTACTTGCCTTTGATGAAGTAACCGCGTTGTCTGACAATCGGTTTATGGACTTCATTGATCGCCACAGTTTTACCAATCCCGGAAAATCCTGCTACTAGCATCATTTCTGAACTGCCATTAGCGACACGCTCAAAAGCTTTGAGCAAGGTTGTAACTTCTGTGTTTCGCCCATAGAGTTTTTCGGGGATAATGAAGCGATCGCACACATCCCGTTGTCCCAAGACAAAGGTTTCTATTCTACCCGTTGCTTTCCATTGATTGAGACAGCATTCTAAGTCATATTTCAAACCCAAGGCGCTCTGATACCGATCTTCGGCATTTTTCGCCATTAACTTCAATACTATCTCTGAGAGGATCGCGGGAATTTCTGGATTAATACTGTGTGGAGCGAGTGGCAGCTTGGCTAAATGACAGTGTACTAACTCCATCGGATCGTTGGATTGAAAGGGTAATTGTCCAGTCAAAAGTTCGTACAATGTCACCCCTAAAGCATAGAAATCACTGCGGTAATCAATGCCGCGATTCATTCGTCCGGTTTGCTCTGGGGAAAGATAGGCAAGGGTTCCTTCTAAGACATTCGGATTTTGGATTTCCTGGGTTTCGCGGGGGAGGAGGGAGGCAATGCTGAAGTCAATCAGCTTAACTTGTTGTGATTCTGGATGAATCAGAATGTTGGCGGGTTTGATATCTTTGTGGATGACTCGATGCTGGCAGACTTCATGGAGAATATCAGCAATTTGTCGGGCTATTTCTAAAAATTCCCCTAAAGATAGGGAATAATTTTGGGTATAATCCCGTAGGGAAATGCCGCCAAAGTCTTCCATTACTAAGGCATAGCTGTTAGCGTATGCTTCTAGGCTCAATGGATGGATTATGCCAGGAATGTTGAGATTTTTGGTAATTGCATACTCGTTACGAAACTGTAATAACTCGTTAAAGTTAGGGTAGTCTTGCCGTAATAGTTTAATCACCACCGGACGCTGACTTGACTCCTGCACTGCTCGATAAACTATTGTCTGAGAACCTGCATATAGCTGCTTAACAATGGCATAACCAGGGATATACGGCAATGGATTTGAATCGGGGATTGCTGCCAGCGTCGTCATAGGGTCAAGTTAAAATTTTGAGAAGAAGTTGATAATTTTAATATTTCCCAAGAATTTGGCAGAATAAACATTCCGTAACTTGTATACATAATTAATTGAGCCACAATTAGGCAAAATTCAATGCTGCTTGCACCAAGATTGTCAATGACAGTTATATCAACAACTATGCGAACAGTTAGTGTAGTATTTCTAGATTCAAAGGAGAGCAATGCGATTTTGTGAGACGATCCACCTAGAGAGCGATCGCTAATCAACTCTTATGTATAAATTGAATAAAGTGTGGCAATTTCTTCAAAAGCTTCATCCAAAATTGCCACTATCAGGAATGGTCAAAAATAACAAACCATACTCAATCCTTAATCTTCAGGTTGTGATGATTTTGGATGCTTCTGCAATTTTCAAACTGTGGTAATTTTGGATGTTTCCGCAATAGCTTCAACTTGTATCAACGGCGCTTTTTCTTCAAATATGGCTAAGTCAAACCAAAAAGTGGTGCCAATGCCGACTTCACTCACTAGATGGACTTTACTACGATGTCTGTCGATGATATTTCTAACAATCGATAAACCTAAACCCGTACCTTCTAGGGTGTGAACTCGGTTTTCTACGCGGAAAAAGCGCTCAAAAATTGAGTGTTGATCTTCTGTGGCGATGCCAATTCCAGTATCGGAAATTTCAATCCGCACTGGTACAGATTCGGTGTGACTGGGGTTGAAATCTAGTTGGTAGGCGCGGATTGCTACTTTACCACCGGCTTTGGTGAATTTAAGCGCATTACCAATCAGGTTGCCAAACACTTGTACTAATAGATCGTAATTACCTAATACTAGCGGCAAATTAGGGGCAACTTCCTGAACAAGTTCAACACCTTTATCTTTGGCATTGAGTTGGTAAGTACGCAGGGTTTGCTCGATCGCTTGGGCTAAATCTACGCCATCAAAGCTGTAGTTGCGACCAGATTCGAGTTTTGATAAATCCAAAACATCGTTAACTAGGCGGGTGAGGCGATCGGTTTCATGGTTGACTGTTTGCAGAAACTCTTGCCGTTCTTGTAAAGCCAAGTCTTCGCCGTAGTCGTGCAGGGTTTCAATATAAGTTTTAATGTTAAATAGAGGCGTTCGCAGTTCGTGAGAAACGTTGCTGATAAATTGACTTTTTGCCTCGTTTAGTTCGACTTCACGGGTTATATCTTGAATAGTAATCGCAATACCTTTGATGCTTTCTCTTTGCAGGTTGAGTACTGTAGTCAAAAGAATGCGGATCGTCCGTGGGGTGGGTTGGTTAATAAAAATTCGGAATTCGGCGCTTTCGCATTCGCCTACTGCCATTTCGTACAAGGGACGGGTGATTTCGATTTGTACTGATGCTGGCAAGTGATGCAAGACATTGCAACCGACTACATTAGCGGCTTCCCAGCCAAAAATTCGCTCTGCTGTGGGGTTGACTAAAATCACCTGCATGTTGTTGTCAATCAACACAGCACCATCTGCGATCGTGGAAACTAAAGTTTCTAGCTTGGCTTTTTCTGCGGTTAGTTCTTCAATGTTCTGTTCTTCATAGCGCTCTAATCGCTCTGCCATCTCATTAAAGCTGAAAATTAATTCTCCTAGTTCGCCGCCTAAAGGTAAATTAATCCGCTGCTTAAAATTCCCGGTAGCAATTTGCTTTACCCCCACCAGTAGTTCTTTAATCGGCTTGGTGATGGTCAAAGCGTTAATCACTCCTGCCAAAATCACCATTACCCAAATTGTGATAAAAACGGCAATGGTGACATCGCGGGTAAAATTGGTAGAGATAACAGCGGTTTGATTGGGGTTGAACCCGATCGCTAATACACCTAAGTATTTTTTATTGACAATCAGGGGAATAAATACATCGGTGACTGTCCCATCTGGGGTTGTGTGTTGCCGCACCATCGGCTTGTCCCCATCACCAGGGTAATCTTCTGGCAGTTGTATCCGCCGTTTAATGGTAAGAGAATTTTCTACCTCGGCTTCCCAAAAAGGAATGCCAAAAAAGATTTCCCCGTTTTCATCGGCATAAAGCATATAACGCACGCTAGAGGTGCTGCTATAGAAACGTTGGGAAAATCGGGCAACCTCCGTGAGATTATTGTCCGCAACCAGGGGGGCAACGTTGGCAGCAAGCAGCAGCCCCAAATCACGACCAAAGCGGGTATCATTCATCTGCGCATCCTGCTGGATTGTATTTACAGCCCAGAAGGTTAAACCACTCATCACCAACGAAACTACCATTGTGGCCACAGCCAGCAGTTTAGTTTGGAGAGTGAACTCCGACCACCAACTTGCGATCGCATCTCGAATTGATTTGAACAGACTTAGCATCTTAAATAAAGTTGTTAGTAGTCTTTGTTATAAAGCCCAACAACTTAAAAATTAACAGTTAATTTGACAAATATGTTAGGGAAATGGGGAATGAGGCATCCCTTCTCTGCGAGACGCTACGCGAACGGCTTCGCTCAGGGCAAGTGGGCATTGAGCAAAACAGTTCCAAGTTCCAAGTAACATAAGTGAGATTACCAATTCAGCACTGGCTCAACGCCCTGCACTCAGCACTCCTGAAGGGTATTAGGCATTAGTTTAACTTTCTCTCTCCTGTTTTCCTCAAACCCCAACAACTAAAAAATTAGCGATCGCTAGGATGCTACTGCAAAATCTGTGTACTGCCGCATTTTAGGCTCATGGAATGCCAAAACTATATCTTCTTTGGCAACACCTGCACCAACTAGGTCAGTTGCGATTCCATCTTCAGTCCAATCTTCCTCAATCCAGAATTTGCCATCTCGAATCCGAACGTAGACAGTCATACCAGTAATGCGTTCGCCATTTTGCCAACCAAGGTTCATCCAAATATAGTGACCCTTTGGCTCATCGATAATTAAGAATCTTTCGATGTCTCGGTTAGAACGACGGTTGCATAGTTCTACGTACTCAGTAAGGATACGCTTAATTATCTGGGGATACTCAGTTAATTTATCCATTAACCACTTTATGCCCTATATCTTTTCGGTAATACATCCTTTGAAACTGAATATGTTTGATACTAGCGTAGGCTTGAGCGATCGCTTGCTCAAAATTTTCTCCAATTCCGGTCACATTTAATACTCGACCCCCGTCTGTGACTATTTCTTGTTGCTGGTTCAATTTCGTACCTGCATGAAATACAGTTGCTCCTGCTGCTTCTGCCTCCTCAATGCCAGTAATCACCTGCCCCTTTTGATATTCTCCTGGATAACCACCGGAAGCGGCAACCACAGTCGCAGATGCTCCCCCTTTCCAAGCAATGGGCGGCAATTCACTTAAGCGCTGCTGTACGCAAGCTAGAATCAATTCTTCTAGGGGTGTTTCTAACAGTGGTAAAATCACCTGGGTTTCGGGATCGCCAAAGCGACAGTTAAATTCCAAAACCTTCAAATCGCCATCGGGTGCAATCATTAACCCAGCATACAGCACGCCTCGGTAATCAATGCCTTTAGCTCTTAAGGTGGCGATCGCTTTTTCTAATACTTCTGTTTGAATGCGTGCCATCAACTCTGGTGTAGCGATGGGTGCGGGGCTGTATGCTCCCATCCCGCCAGTATTTTCGCCTGTATCGCCGTCACCAATCCGCTTATGATCTTGCGCTGGTAACAAGGGTCTAATTGTTAACCCATCAGTCAATGCTAAAACTGATACTTCTTGCCCAATCAAACATTCTTCAATGACGACAAACCCACCAGCACTGCCAAATTGCCCTTGAAAAATTGCATCAATGGCACTTTCTGCTTGTGTAACTGTTTCAGCCACCGTTACACCCTTACCAGCCGCCAAGCCATCAGCTTTAACAACAATGGGCGCTCCCTGAGATTTGACGTAAGATTTTGCTGCCGCAGCTTCCGTAAATACCGCAGCCCGTGCCGTTGGAATTCCTGCTTCTTGCATCAGGGCTTTTGCCCAAGCTTTACTCGCTTCAATTTGCGCTCCGGCTCTGACTGGGCCAAATACCATCAATCCTTTGTTTTGGAGGTAATCTGTGATTCCCTTAGATAGGGGAACTTCTGGGCCAACTATTACCAGAGTTATGCCATGTTCTAGAGCATATCGGCTCATTCCCTCAAAATCGTCTACTGCTAAGGGCAAGTTCTGGCAACGTTCCATACTTGCCGTCCCCCCATTCCCTGGTACACAGATAACTTGCTCAATTTGCTTAGATTGCAACAGTTTCCACGCCAGAGCGTGTTCGCGCCCTCCATTACCAACGACTAAAACTTTCACTGATTTCCTCGTGCGTCCCTTGCAAAATGAGAATACCTTAACTGCTCTCGCGGATCAATTTTTTCATCAATTTTCACACTTGTGCAAGTTTCTGATGATTTAGTATACCTCTTGTAAAAGTCCCCTAAAATTCCACTCCCCTTAATTCCCCCGATATATTGAGCTACGGTGTACACACAAACCCTGGATTTACCCCCCTTAGTCCCCCCTTATAAAGGGGGGAAATAAGAAATCTTGTTCCCTCCCCTTTACAAGGGGAGGGTTAGGGTGGGGTAAAACCTTGGGTTTTTCAGCTATTTTAGTTATTGAATTCCAACTGCATTTATTTTAAAAATTAAATTTCACTAATTAGTAAAATTTTAATTTTTATTATTAGTAATTACTAAATCAAGTTTATCACACATTTTCAGCATAAATATATTAGTTTAATTATCTTTTATGCTGATATCATTCAACCTGTTTATCAAATAATCTTCAATTAATAACCGATTTTTGATTATAATTATTAACCTGTGAATATCGCGGTTAATCAGGATAGAAAAAATCGGCAACATGGCTAAAATTATCGTTACTGGAGTCGCAGGCTTTATTGGTTCTCATCTTGCAGAAACATTGCTACAACAAGGAAACGAAGTAATCGGGATTGATGAATTTAATGATTATTACGATCCGATGTTAAAGCGAAACAATGTTGCACACTTGTATCGTTTACCTAGTTTTGCATTAATTGAAGGAGATATGCAGTTTTTAGATTGGCAGAAACTTCTAAAAGATGTTGATGTAGTTTACCATCAAGCGGCACAAGCAGGAGTCAGAGCAAGTTGGGGTAAAGCTTTTCGAGGCTATACAGAACGAAATGTTAACGCTACACAAGTTTTGCTGGAAGCAGCTAAGGATGCTAAACACTTAAAAAGGTTAGTGTTTGCCTCTTCATCTAGTGTATATGGTGATGCAGAAACATTACCTACCCACGAGAGAATTTGTCCTCAACCGGTTTCTCCTTACGGCATTACGAAGCTAGCAGCAGAGTTTTTGTGTGAACTGTATTACAAAAACTTTGGTGTACCTTGTGTGACATTGCGCTATTTCACAGTTTATGGCCCCAAACAGCGCCCAGATATGGCATTTCATAAGTTTTTTCAATCCATTTTGCGCGATGAGGCGATTCCTATTTACGGCGATGGCCAGCAAACGCGGGAGTTTACGTTTGTTAGTGATATTGTCGCCGCTAATTTAGCCGCCGCTACCGCAGCCGAAGCAGTGGGAGAAATCTTTAATATCGGTGGTGGGAGCAGGGTGGTTTTAGCAGAAGTTTTAAATACGATTGAAGAAATTGTTGGAAAGTCAATCAAAAGAAACCACATTGAAAAAGCGATGGGAGACGCGCGCCACACGGCTGCTGATGTATCTAAAGCACAGAAAATTCTCGGATATCAACCGCAAGTCTCTCTAAAAGAGGGTTTGACGCAGGAATGGGAGTGGGTGAAATCTTTGTATTCCCTATCTTCCTAATTTTCCTTATTCTCTTTATCCCTTAGCTAGTAGTCAAACAACACCTTGGCGCACAGCACGCTTGCGTAGGCGTAGCCCGTCGTAGACATCGCTTTTACGAGTACCCCCAGCCATCTGATACTCATGGCTATTATTACCATATTTATGAGCAACACCACGCAAAATTTTCTCAGAATAGTCTGCTAAATCCTGTTCATTTTCGACGAGCTGGGTTAGTAAGACATCAATAGTAGAGAGGGTGGTATTGTATGCTTCTAGAGATTGCCGCACCATTTCGATTTTTTCAGTGTAATCTTTGACTGTTAACCCCTCTCCAACATCGAGAGTTTGACTAATAGATTTAACGCTTGCTAGACGTAGTTCAGCTTTGCCAAGAGTACGTGAATTGCGTTTTCGCCTTCCCATAATTAATACTCATTTTCTCAATTTCTTATAACTCTATAGTGGACAATTATTGAAAAGGTTGTCATACGTGGAATTGTTGATTTTTCTGAAAAAGCCCAAAATTTATTTTCTTTATACTAATTCGTAATTACTAATTCTGAATTACCAATTACGAATTGACATAACATCAAAGCGGAAGTTGCTACAGCTTGCGCAAAACACGGAAACGTGAAAGCGGAAGTTGCTACAGCTTGCGCAAAACACGGAAACGTGAAAGCGGAAGTTG
>NZ_JAVRCA010000007.1:39136-227744 GCF_034530995.1 Nostoc sp. DedQUE04
CTACAGCTTGCGCAAAACACGGAAACGTGAAAGCGGAAGTTCTTACAGGGAAGGCGGAAGCTGTTACAGACTGCGCGAAACACCGAAACGCCAACCCTGGAGCAATATTTTTTGATGCGATCGCAAAATTCCGAAATTAACTAATTGGGGAGTGGAGAAGGAAATAACAGCGTTTTTACCTTATATCAAGCTTACGCCCTGAGAGTTTTCTTACTTAACTTTCTGCTTTTGAAACATCTTATTTATACGTTTTATGCTTAGAAAGGAGATTACTATCAAATCTAAATTTGTTATTAGAGCATCAATCATCTCTTTGATTGGAGCTTCATTAGTTGCCTGTGGTGCTTCTCTAAGAGAATATAAAAAGTTTGCCAACGCTGGACAAGAATATGCAGATGCACTAGATACTTTATTGGTTACATCAGGAAACTACGTTGTTGATGCCAATTCGGAAAAATTGCTGCGTAACCGCCTAGAAGATACAGTCAAAGCTGGTGAAATGTATATCGACATTACTAAACAAGATAAGGATTGGCTTATGATAATTGGACGAATGCGCCAACATACCGATCTACTCCAACGCTACTTTATTGCTTTAGAAAATCTAGCAACCTCAGATTCCCCAACACAAGCACAAGAAGTTACTGAAGATATTTTCACTCAATTAAATAATGTCAGCACTGATATTCAAGGTAATCCTCTTGTCTCTGACAAAATTGGCTCTGCTTTATCTGAAATTCCTAAAATTATATTGAGTAATAAAATTAAAGGTGCGTTGAGAAAAGAATTAGAGCAGAGGAAAGAAACGATTTACCGAGAGCTTGCTATTCAGGAATCAGTACTTGAACTTCTTACTATTGAACTACAAAGTAATTTAAAAACCATTCAAAAAAATCAGGAAGAGCGTTTACTCTTCAGACCTTATACGGCTGCCGATCCAATTAGCGATCCTGACGAATGGATAGAAAAACGGCAGAAGATTTTGACGATGACACTTTCGATAGAAGCTTTGAATGATGCTAGTGAATCAGCCAAAGACTTCAAAGAAGCTTTTCAGTTACTTTTAGAAGATAAGTTTACTATTGCACGCGCTAATGAACTTTTATCTGAAATCAACTCTCTAGTTAATGTAGCTGAAGAAATCAAAAATAACTAATAAATAAAAGCAAAAATAATTTTATGTCAGAGATATTGTCTAATATTGATAACAAGAAACAATTAGAATTTTTTAAAAAGATCAAAGGCATAGAGGAAAAATTATATGAAATTGATATTGAAAGTAAATTTATCAATCCAAAACAGAAAGAAGAATTTAAAGAGTATCGTCAGAAATGGACGAGTTGTGTCAACAAAGTCAGAAACAAAATTGGTACTATTCTAGTTAACAAACTGGAGGAAAATGAAAAAGGTTTTGAAGATGGCATTAAAGCGATAAATCAAGAAATTCAGGAAATAAATAATGCTGTAGGTTTCTTAAATATTTTTAGTAAGACAATTGAGATTATTGAAAATATTGTTGGCTTAGTAATTTGACCTGGCATAAAGTTTCAATTGTCATAAATTTAACGTGAGTTCGACGGCTCTAAAAACCCCACTTCCATTCCTCTCCCCCACAGGGAGAGAGGCTTTGAAACCCTAATTTTTTCGTTGTCAACTAAAAATATTTCTGCCCCTCTGTGCCTCGGAGAGGGGTTGGGGAGAGGTTCATCGAACTCACGTTAATGAATGTTTGGTTTCCTGATGTCAACCCAACCGACAGGGATGAGCGATCGCACTGCGGTTGACCGCAGGTTATCGTACTTACCAATAACGAGTAACTGCATAATTGTCTAACACTGTATCTACGCTAACGATCGGGATCTTTTCTGTGAGTGCTTGGGCAACCAAAAGCCGATCAAAGGGATCTTTATGATGGAATGGCAAAGTCACGATTGCGGCAGCATGAACAACTTTAATCGGTAATATTTCAAATTCATTAACATGGATTTGATGCTCCATCCATGTTTCAAAATTTTCAGGAATTTGATACTTACCAATACTAACTTTGATGGCAATTTCCCAATACGAAGCAGGACTGAGCAAGATGTCATTGAGAGGATCGACAATCAAATCACATGCGACTTGACTAAGGGCAAGATCGTTGAGTACAAACCAGAGAAATGCTTGAGTATCGAGCAGAAATTTCATGGTATGTAGTCGTGAAAATCTTCCAAGTGGGTTTCATCTTCGGACAGGATGGTTAGTGTTCCGATTGCACTACCGGGTTGGCGAGGCTTCCGGGGTGGTTGGAATTCGCCAATCAATCTGGCAATGGTGCGATTGCCGGAAAAAATCTGCACTTCTTCACCAGGTTGCAGACTTGCAATCAGTTCAGGTAAACGAAGTTGAGCTTCTGTTAATGGAATCCGTGTCATTGTTTTGTACTTCTATGCGTTAGCTTAAAGTTTTGGCAGAGCCATCGCTTTTGCTTAATTTTACAAGTATCTTAAATTTAGGCGATCGCTTGTCTAATTAGTTTAATCCTTAGCTTACCTATTCCCATGATTGAAATTCATCAATGGCGCTACGAATTAAGGAAGTGATTTGAGCGCGACGGGTTTCAAAGTTGGCGGCAATATAAATCAATAAAATGCCAACTAACAAGCCAACAACCCATTTTAAAAAGGAGTACTGCAAGCTGAAAATTACCGCTTGATAGATTGTTGTGATTAAAAAAGTTGCTGTACCAATGTAGAGAAAAGCTCGTACTCGTAAAGCTAATCCAGCAAAAATAGCGATGAGACTAAAAACACCCGGAATCCAAGCTGTATTTTGATTAAATAAAATTGCCCACCCACAAATTAAACCGCTCCCTAGCACTCTCAGAAGATGACGAGATGTTTTGTACTCTGGTAGCTTCAGTTGGGTATCTACTTGAGCAATATAAAGCAGTGATAACCCAATTGGTGTTACATACCACAAAGCATCAGTCAGGTGTAAGGAATCAAACCAACGGTAAAGTGCCCAATCAATCAACGCTACACTAATATAGGTGAAACGGATGTTTTCACCTACTTTTGCTAAAAAGATGTAAAATCCAGCTGCGATTATCAAAGTTATGGGGTAAGTTTGCAGTCTGGTTTCCCATAAAATTATCAGTGGTGTGATGTATGCAGCTTGTTGCCAAGGTCTTTTAGACCAACCCCAATTTTCCCAAGGTAGGATGTACAAAAAGTAGGCTACCACACAAGCGATCGCACCATTCCAAGGAACTAATGGCCCAGCCCAAAATCGCCCTACTGCTGTCTCTCGCCAATAAATCCTCATGCCGGCTACCTCTAATAAACCAAGGTAAACCCACATCTCGGCAATTGTAATTCTTCCCAAAATCCTGGGGGAAGTGGGTAAATTTCGTCCCTGAAAGATGGCGTAGCGAATCAAAAATACTCCCGTTCCCAATCCCACCAAACGGTTAACTGCAATGGGAACAGGAATGGCAGCCATTAATAAACAGCTACTCCAAACCCAGTGAATATGGGCAATTCTTTTCAATTCTTGGGGAGTTAGATGTAAGTAGCTGACTAGCCAAGGCGACAAAATGCGGTAAGCATACATGATACTCGCACCAAGGGCAGACATGGCAATCAATCCATCACCTAACGCTCCTCCTGAAGCTTGTGACATTTGATAGAACAAAAGTTCATAAGCAGAAATTGATACGCCAATGATTCCTAAATACAGCAAGGGTTTGAAGTTCTCGTGTCGTCGCCCTACGCCAATAATAATTAAAGCTACACCCAAGGAATACAAACCTGTCCACTCGGTGAAGGTGTTCAAACGCAGCAATACACTGAATGCACCATAAATTAATGGCAAAATGTGCAGGCTGCTAGGAAACCTTTCTAATTGATGTCGTCGCCGCCACCACTCGCCGACAAGTTGAGTAATTAAACCCAAGGCGATGTTTGCAATCGCAATTCTCACAATTGAGCGTTCTCCCAACCCTAACCCTTGGGCAATCAACAATTCCAAACACCAACCAATCCCATAAAATGCCCAATTTGTCGGTTCGCGCCAACTGCGATAAACAATGGCTGCCAAGGTAATTACAGTGGCAATTAAGAACAAAAATCCTGAAGTCGTAAACCCTCGGTAAATCAGCAATGAGTGCAGCGTCAAACTTAATAATTCAACACTACATAAAGCGATCGCCCATTTATCGCTGGCGGCTGCATAGATAACTGCTAATTCGTTACCGCGTCGACTGAAAACAGTCCGCGCTAACCATAGACTGAGAGTTGCGATCGCTCCGACAACAAACCAACCAGCTACCGCTAGGCGAGGTAAACCAGGCACACCCGTCCACAGCAGCACGCCAATGAAACTTAAAACAAATCCTTCTGTAATTACCGCAGATACTTGGTTGCGCAAATAGCGGGTATTTACAAACATCAATCCAGCACCTACAGCCAAACCGATTAATCTGATTCCTGGTAGTTGTAAAGTTAGTAACTGGGCAACTATTACAGCCAAGACACTCAAGTAACGGCTAGTAAGCCGCCGCTCTATAATTGCGGCATTGGCAACACCCGTCAGAGCTAAAGGCGTAACTAGCCATAAAACTCCCCAATCAGATCGCTCGTCAGTGATGCCATACCAAGATGATTCTGAATTCATCCACAACAGGAAAAAACTCGCTGCGGCTAATCCTAAACCGATATCCCATGCGCTACGTTGCCATAGTCCTTCCTGCAAGCTAAATCGCCATTCTGCAACCATCAGAGCCAATAAAATACTTGCCCAGCATTGTTGCGTCAGGCTGGGGAATAACCAATTAATCGTAAAGCAAAATGTCAGCACCCCCATGATATGAGTTAGGTATACCAGGGGAAGGGATGAGGGGGAGCGGCGTTGAGTAACAAATGCGAGAGTGGCGGTAGAAAATAGCAGATTTAGCGATCGCAATGGAGGATTTACAAGAGCGATCGTTGTTAAAAAAGCTCCAAATAACAGGGTAAGCAGTTCGCCAAATTTAGCTAATTCTCGTTTTTGGCGGCGATACAAATTATCTGTAAGCGCCACCATCAAAATTACGTAGGGAAATAAAGCTATACCCAGTAGCGCCCAAGGTTCATTTTGAGAATTGGTGAGTTGGGTACTAGTTGCGATCGCTAATTTCTGTAAGTTATCGGGTACTAATCGCCAACCTAGCAAAATCGTCTCTAAGCCGATGACGAAAGCCCCTGCAAAGTCTCGCTTTAAACTGTAACGCCACAAGCGACTCCCTACAAACCACAAACCCAAACCACAGACAGCTATTGCTTGCCAAGGATAATTTACTACCGATACCACCCAACCCAAAAAGAGTAAAACCCCACCAAGTCTTTCCCAGAGTAAGAGGGATGAAGGAGACAAGGGAGACAAGGGAGACAAGGGAGACAAGGGGGACAAGGGGGACAAGGGAGACGAGGAGGATATTAATGTTACTTCCCCTGCCCCCCTGCTCCCCTGCTCCCCTGCTCCCCTGCTCCCCTGCTCTGCTAACCAAGTCATCAACCAGCCGCAAATGCCAATAGCTAACCCCAACAGTGCGACATCTACCTTGGTAACAAAAATTGCCCGCACCAACAATACTATTAAAGAATAAATAATTACAGCAGCAGGTAAACTAATACTTAACCTACGGCGATCGTCGCTGACAGTACGAGGCTGTTGGAAAAGATTGTAATAAACAGTAATGATAGTTGTGGCGATCGTTGCCAGATAAACAGCAATTAAGGGAAATCCTCTTAATTGCCAACCCCAATGCAGATAACTCAGCCCTAGAATATTTATCAGAGGTAATTTGCCAGGATGTAAATTGGTAAAAATAGTCCGATTTTTGGAGAGTAAAACAGTTATAGCAGTTAGTGTAGGACAGGCGATCGCAACTACAATCCAATCCACAGGATTTTGCCACAATTTGAAGCTATCCATTGCCCAAAAATTCACTGGCACCAACAAAAGAGTGGCAATCAGCAATGTCTGAGCCGTCAATCTGAGGTTATTTTGCCTAGTCGCCCAAAAGCTTAATCCCCAAAAACTCAAAGTATAAGCAAATAAAACCCCGTACTGTCCAGCAGCAGGAAACCTCGCCCATTGACTAGCAGCCAGTACCCCAGAGGATACAACTACCAAGAAAACCCCTAGAAAAAGTAGCCAACGCACACTCAGTTCTGCTCCCAAAGACTGCAACATTGTGCCGATGAAGTTGGGTTTAGCTGGTTTTTGTTGTGGTTGTTTACCGCTACTAGACTGTAAAGCTGCTACAGGCAACTCCTGCACGGAGTCGGAAGTTGCAAATACTACCTTTGTTTGAGCTTCAGCCTGGGGTTGCAACACCACCGCACACACCAGAAACTCTCTACATAACTGCCTGACTTGGGCATCAGATATCAAACCTAAACGCAACCATATATCCAGTCCTTCCAATAAGTGAGGATGGGAAGATGGCAGTCTGATTTCAATTTTTAGCGGGCGCTCAAGGGGCGATGACATAAGCGGCAGCAGTACAAGTATATACTTAAATTATTTGTTTAATTAAAGTATATTTTTGCTCTAACTGTGCAACTTATCAGGCTAATTGATATTAATTTTTAACCGCCAAGCGAGATTCAAATGCCAACTAGCTGCTTTTAGTTTCCACTTGCAGTCTCCCAGGCGGTAGATGTGCCCGTATCCTTAGTTTAATTAGCTTTTGTTATTTTCCAGAGAAAGTCGTCTACCTGCTGTAACTTTGAGTTATAAACTTTTTCAATTCCAGCTTTTAAGAAATCAGATGGCTCGAACAAGAATAAAAATATGTCACTAAAGCCATTAGTAATCTCTGGTAACTGATTTTTTCCTACAATTTGGAATTGCACTTTTGGATCGATTAAGTTACTAAGTACTTGTAGTGGTGGAATGATGTTATCCTCATCACTAATTAAAAGCGGTTTCTTAGCTTGATTAATAATATGAGCAATGTGAGGATATTCTTGGTATTTTTCAGGGAATTGGTTCCACCAAATCTGCGGTTGAGAGTGAACCATACAAGATACAACCCCGCCTATAACTACCATAAATGCTACAATTGACCAAAACTTTTTTTGCCAAGCTTTAGTAGAAATAGACGTAATTTTAGTGGTAAATAGGTAAGCAACAGCTAACTGTATCGCTAAAACAGAAGGAAGTGTATATCGACTAGTAGCATATCGTTTTAAAAAGACGAAATCTATTATCAGTAAGGGAAGCCCTACTGATGCAATCAAGGTTAAAACAAATAACCAAACTTTTTTAGAGGTTCTTCGACATACAAAATAAATTGAGTAGCCGATTATAACTAAAAGAATCAAAATCAAAGGAATTAAGAAAAACTTAAGTTTTCCAGGCTCGTTAGGACTAATACCTAAATCAATAAACGCACGACTAAAGATACCAGCCCACCTGACAGCTGACATAAATACTGTTTGTTTAATATTCGCCCAAGTTACTGCTTCTGGCTGAGGATTGGTAATAATAATCCAAATCCAAGGTACAAAAGTCATAAAACCCGCAAGCGATGATAGCAGGTAAGAAATTAATGTTTTACTCAATCGAAAGCGTTCGATTGTAACTACATAAATTCCTTGTGCAAAAGCAACCAAGGTAAAAAATAGATGAGTATAAAACCCTATTGATAATGTTGCTGCATAAATGCACCAACTAACTTTTGTTTGAAGGCGCATAGCTCGCAGCAGTGCTAAGCTCGATATAAAAATGGCTACTATTGCTAAACTATACGATCGCGCTTCTTGTGCATACACGATATGAATAGGTGAAACGGCTACCAACCCGATGGCTATCCATCCGACTAGTGAAGACTCAAATAATTCTTGACATAGCCAATAAAGACAAGGAAAGGTAAGCAGACTAATAAATGCCGAAAAACTTCTGATCGCTGCTATAGAATTGCCAAAGCACTCTACCCAAAACCGGGTCATCAAGATGTATAACGGCAAAATTTGCGAGTCTTCTACAATAATTCCTTTAATTGTATCAATTGTATTTTTTTCAGAATTAGGATACTGGTATTTATGTAAATCTTCTAGGCCAATCAAACGACCATTACCTAATTGCTTCCTCATTTCTGACTGCGTATAGCCAGATATGCGTAATGAGGATAAAGCTTCATCACCCCAATAAATTTTTTTATCAATATTAACGAAGCGAAAAAATACACCTATTACTAATAGAACTATGATTAAAAAACGCAACCAATATTTAGAAATAGTCCATTTCTGTGATATCTGCGTTTTCTTTTGTGGTAATTGCTTTTTCATGTAGTTTTCGATCTCCTCAAGGCATTAATCAACCTTGGTAAAAAATCAACTGATAATTTTTTATTAGCGTGTTGCTAATGAAAAAAGCAAATTAGTATCTCTGAATAAAAGAGTGAACTAAAATTAAGATTTATCTAATTTACGAATTAAATACAAGGTCTTATTTTCTTATCAACCAGTATCAAATTGTCTACAAATATTTTAATTAAAAATTTTTACTTCAAATAATTATTTAAATATTGATTTTGCAGTTTTTTGCAACACGTAATTATCATAAATATAATTGTTTCTTTGTCATCCTACAGTATAAATTAATCAAGAAATAAAATACTTATGTGAAAAATAAAAAGATTTAATAAACTTTATATGAAATAACTCTAAGTACGTCTCACTGGATCTGAGAAGCTTCTTAATATCTGTGTTCCGAATTTTTACTTAGCTTTTCCCGGACTAAATCGACCATTGTTCTAGCAGTCTAAAATACGGCAAGTAAATACTACGGTAAATCGATCAATTTATAGTAATGTATTTAAACTGCGATCGCTTCCTTTGGTATGTAGCCATTAAGCGCAAGCAACATATCTCAAGTAAACGGACGAGTGCGAACACCGCCCGATCGATCAAACTATGGAGAATTGAGATGAGCAACAAACACATTGAAGTCAAACAGGTAGCAGGTTTCATCGGTGCCGAAATCAGCGGCGTAGACTTGTCACGTCCTTTGCACGATGATGCAGTCAAAGAAATTCGTCAAGCACTATTGAAGTGGAAAGTCGTGTTCTTTCGCGGTCAAAACATCGATCATGCGGCACAGATTGCATTCACGGCTCGTTTTGGCGAAGTGACTTACGCACATCCCCACGAAGACGAGCCGATTGAAGGCTTCTCAGAAATCTTGCCCATTGACCGCAGCCGTTACGAGCGGCGCAATGGTCTGCGTCGTTCCAGCTACGAGAGCCGTTGGCACACCGATGTTACAGCAGTTGTCAACCCACCTGCGGCATCAATTTTGCGTGCGGTTAATGTCCCTAGCTTCGGTGGTGACACACAGTGGACAAATTTAGTTGCAGCCTATGAGGGTCTGTCAGCACCCCTACGGGCATTAGCAGACACATTAAAGGCCGAACATCGCTTCAATGCGCGTTTGAATTTGCCCAGCAACAGCAAGATTGCCCAGCGCATCGCAGCCAATCCCCTGGTTTCAATCCATCCAGTGGTAAGGGTTCATCCTGAGACTGGTGAACGCGCATTGTACGTCAACCCTGGCTTCACCTCGCACATTCTTGACGTATCACGACAAGAGAGCGACTTGCTGCTTGAGTTGTTCTTCAACCAGATTACCAAGCCCGCCTACACCACCCGCTTCCGCTGGAATAACGGTGACATTGCATTCTGGGATAACCGCGCTACCTCCCATTTGGCCCCTCAAGACTTGGATCATCTGGAAGTCGAGCGCGTTCTCTATCGCACCACCATCACGGGCGATGTTCCAGTTGGGCCCGATGGTTTCCGATCGCAAGTGGTTGAAGGTGAGGCGTTCAACAGCGAACTACCAACCGTATTGAAGAACAAAGCTGAGAAGTTAGAACCAGTATCAGCACTTTCATAAGCTACAGAGTGGTAAACAAGGGCTGCGCTGTTCGTAGCCCAGTTTACCTACTGAAATTTTTCTCGGCAGATTTTTACCGATATAGTTGGTTATAAGTTGGTATATTTGGTACTATTTTACCTAACGTCAATTTTATGGAAGAAACCCTTCAAACGCCTTTTCTATGAAAAGAAGACAAATTTTTGGCTTTTTGGGTATAGCGATCGCTGGCTTGCTGTTAGCAATTGGTTTACCGTTGGTTCCTCCTTCTCCTGTAGTAGCACAGTCGAACACCAGCATACTCGTGTCCGCAGCTGCCAGCTTAAAAGAGGTACTGGAAGAAATTAAGCCTTTATACCAACAAAGTAAATCAAATATCAATATTAATTATAACTTTGGGGCTTCTGGTGCCTTGCAGCAACAAATTGAGCAAGGTGCGCCAGCAGATATCTTTATTTCTGCTGGCAAAAAGCAAGTGGATGCCTTGGAACAAAAAGGACTATTGCTACCAGGTAGCCGTACTAACCTGGCAAATAACCGTCTAGTATTGATTGTGGCTCAGGATGTTGTTGGCATCAATAGCTTCTACAATTTAACAGATAGTAAGATTAAAAAAATTGCGATCGGTGAACCCAGAAGCGTACCCGCCGGTCAATATGGTGAGCAAGTCTTAAAGAAATTGAAACTTTACGATCGCCTCAAGTCGAAATTGGTCTTTGCTAACAATGTGCGTCAAGTTTTAGCAGCAGTAGAAAGTGGTAACGCCGAAGCGGGTTTAGTTTATGCCACTGATGCTAAAATTTCCAACAAGGTAAAAGTCGTAGTTGCTGCTGATGAGAAATTTCATTCCCCAATTGTCTATCCAGTAGCAATAATTAAAAGCAGTAAAAATCCTTCTGCTGCTAAAGAATTTGTTCAGTTTTTATCTGGCAGTGAAGCCAAAACTGTACTCAAAAAATATGGGTTTATTGTGAGTTAAAATAAGGGGCTTAAGCCCCTTGTTAAACTATTGAAGTTTAAGAAGCTGTGGACTGTAATTTTTCTAGTCGTGCCAGCACTTCTGAACTGTGAATAGTTGGGTTGACTTTGACAAAAGTCTCGCGCAAGACGCCTTGAGGATCGATGATGAAACTGTGGCGCATAGATAAAAAGCCGAGCCACGAACCGTAAGCTTTGCTCACTGAACCATCAGTGTCAGCCAACAAGGGGAATTTGAGTCCCTCTGAATCACAAAATTTGGCGTGGGAATCAATGTCATCAACACTAACGCCAATTATCTGAGCATTTTTTTCGAGGTATTGGGGTAAGTCTTGCTGAAAACGACGAGCCTCTATAGTACAACCAGAGGTAAAGTCTTTAGGATAAAAATACAGGACTAGCCATTTACCGCGCAAGTCAGAGAGGGAAATTTTGCCATCACCTGTGTTGGTTGGCAAAGTAAACTCAGGTGCGGGTTGATTAATTGCCGGAAGTTTACCACCCATAGCATCAGCAGCAGGGGTAAAATTCAGCCAGCTGATGATAGAAATACAGCTGGCAAATAATATGCTTAAAAAAGTACGGCGGGAAATCATGGTGTAAACCAGAATCACAACTTTACACAAGTTTACAATTCTTGGTTACGAGAAATCTTATTCTAAGTGAGATTCGGCAGGGGTATCTGTACTTTCGATATATTGACTATCTAGGAGAAAGACACCCCTAGCAAAGCGAATCCCCCAATATCCACCGGGTCTGCGGTCAATGACTATACCTTCTTCGCCCATGTGAATTACATTAGGGGGGCGTAGCATGGGCATAGGTTCAGCAGTTTTGACATAAGCTGGTAGCGCCACAACACGGACTTTACTACCAATTGCGAATTCTTTTGACATTTTAATCAAGCGGAGTTTTGATTAACTCATAACTCAAAACTAGCTTGAAAGTCTACTAAATTGAGTAGGGGAATAAATAGGGAAAGGGAAAGGGGATGAAGTTTTTCCCCTTTCCGCATCTTCTGCAAGAAGTCTATATAATCTATTTTGGGATTGAGATCGGCGGCACTGCCCACCCCAGAATTATTATTTTTTGAAAGATGATTATTGAGGATTGCCTTGTTGACGGCGTGAAGGAGCATTTTGACGGAATTGCTCTAATTTTTGACGCTGTTCTGCGGTTAAGACTGCTTGAATCTGTTGTTTCTCAGACTCGCGGATTTGTCGCATTTGGGTTTTTTGGGCTTCAGTTAGATTTAAGTCAGCAAAACCACCCTTTCCTCGACGTTGACCGGGTTGCCGTTGACCTGTTTGCCCTTGAGCTTTACGCGCTTGCCATTCAGCCCGCCGTGCTTGTTTCGCTGCCTCTAATTTTGCTTTTTGTTCTGGGGTCAAAACTGCTTCAAATTTGGCGCGGCTATCGCGACGAATCGTCTGAATTTGGGCTTTTTGGGCATCTGTTAGACCCAACTCTTTCCAAGGGCCTCTTTCTTTTTGTGGAGTTTGGGCAAGTAACAGGGGTGAAGGAGAGGCTGTTTGAGCGTGAACAGCAAAGGAGGTTGCAGTTAAAGTGAGAGCGATCGCGGAAGCAACTAGCGATAATGCTTTGAGTTTCATTACTTATCTGGTGGGTTTTTCCTGGTTGGATGCCACCATCATAAGAACTTATCCTCAGCAGTTACATGAGGAGAAAGTCATGGTTATAACCATGACTTTAGTCACGATTGACAAGAGATAGTTAAAAGTTAGAAGTTAGGAGTTAGGAGTTATAAATTATGAAAATTTTGATTATGATGATTTTATCAGTCATTATTTAGCTGATTACCTAACGAATTTGTTCTTTGAATTTGCTTTTAATTTCTCAATCAAGGAACAAATAAACGGTGAAAGCATCTGCTCAAATCTTCAGAATTATTCACTTCTAATTCCTAACTTCTAACTCATAACTCATCACTTCTAACTGGAGCAACGCGACTAATGAGTCGTCCAATTGAAATTAAGAAACATCCTTTTCCGTCTCTGCTTTATCTGGAGTGGACATTACTGGCAATCACCGCATTGACAGCTGTGATACCACCTCCGTTACGGCGATTTCGTCCCAAGCCTCTAGAGCTATCAATTTGTGGTGCATTTCCAGACTTGTCAGTTTGTAGCATATTGCCAGAACTATCAATTTATAGTCTGATTATTTTTGCGGCAATGGGCTTAACATTACCCAGAAAAAATCAGACAACTAAAGTAATATATACAGTCATTGAAATTTTATTAATTTTAATTATTGGACTTTTTGGGGAAAGATTTGCTCGGCTTTTTCCTTTTCTATATATAATTTTAGTGACTCGTAGTTGTCTAATTTTTCAGTTAAATGGACGCTTATTCGTTACAGCTTTGTCATTTGCCTTATTTTTAGTTACTACACAACTAAAATATCAGCTATTCAATTTTCAAGCATCGCCGCAGGCACAAGAGCGATATCGATTTTTGATTTTGAATTCGTCGCTAGTATTTGGCTTAAGTTTGGTTTTTGTCTTGTTGATGATGAATGCAGTTTTGTCTGAACGGCAAAGTCGAGAAAAGCTAGCTCTTGCTAACGACAAACTCCGTCAATATGCCATGCAAATTGAAAATCAAGCTACCTTAGAAGAACGTAACCGCATTGCTCGTGAAATTCATGATTCATTAGGACATTCTCTGACTGCTTTAAATCTGCAATTAGAAACTGCTTTAAAACTATGGCAATCTAATCCAGGTAAAGCTGAAACATTTCTCGCAACTGCAAAGGAATTAGGTTCAAAAGCACTAAAGGATGTCCGTCAATCTGTTTCTACTATGCGTTCTAACCCCTTACAAGAACAATCTTTAGAAGATGCGATCGCTAGTCTTTCAGAAAATTTTCATCGCTTTAATGGGATATTACCAATTTATCAAATCAACCTGG
Source organism: Nostoc sp. DedQUE04 (assembly GCF_034530995.1). Taxonomy (NCBI): domain Bacteria; kingdom Bacillati; phylum Cyanobacteriota; class Cyanophyceae; order Nostocales; family Nostocaceae; genus Nostoc; species Nostoc sp. DedQUE04. Next base: position 52,955 of record NZ_JAVRCA010000007.1, read on the forward strand.
AATATTCTCTACCACCTGAAATCAATACTGCTATTTATCGAATTACTCAAGAATCTTTAACTAATATATCTAAATATGCCTATGCCACAGAGGTAAAATTGGAACTCACTACGACTAAAGGCAATTTGCAATTGATAATTCAGGATAATGGTAAAGGTTTTGATGTCGGGCAAAATACCACTGGTTTTGGACTTCATAGTATGCGCGATCGCACTTTAGCACTTGGGGGTCAATTTAATATTAATAGTGCTCTTGGTTCTGGTTGCAAAATTACAGTTAATATTCCATTAACAAGGTTAACATAATGATTAAAGTATTGCTGGTAGATGACCAAAGTTTAATTCGCCAAGGATTAAGAGCGTTATTGGAATTAGAACCAGATTTAGAAATAGTTGGAGAAGCAGAAAACGGCGAACAAGCAATTAATTTTGTTGCAGAATTTCAGCCAGATGTAATATTACTAGATATCAGAATGCCGATTATGGATGGAGTTGCAGCCACAAAGGAGATTCAAAAACGTTTTGCCAAAACTAAGATTTTAGTACTAACGACTTTTGATGATGATGAATATGTGTCAGCAGCTTTAAAAAATGGGGCTATGGGTTATTTATTGAAAGATACACCATCAGAGGAATTAGCTGTTGCTATTCGTGCCGTTCATAAAGGATATACGCAATTAGGCCCAGGTATAGTTAAAAAGCTGTTGACCCAATTTTCCCATGTTGCACCAACTCATTCACTGCCTTTACCATCTAGTTTAGCTGAACTTACTCCTAGAGAAAAAGAGGTTTTGCGATTAATTGCTACAGGCGCTAGTAACCGAGAAATAGCTCACGGACTCTACATTTCTGAGGGGACGGTGAAAAATCATGTTACGAATATTTTAAACAGATTAAATTTGCGCGATCGCACTCAAGCGGCGATTTGGGCAAATACATATTTATCGTATTTGAATGAGCCAAGTTAAATAATTCGTAATTCGTAATTCGTAATTCGTAATTTTAAGCTCTATAGCAGTTCTATTTTAGTGTTGAAAATTGCAACTCGTAGATTCCCGACTTTAAATAAGTCAGGAATCTAAATTCAGATTATTTAAATAGCTCCAAACATTCATTTTTTAAAACGTCTTTTGTGACTTTTATTTTCCGAAATGAATTAGCGATTACCTCTTCGCAAGATATACTAATTTGTGATTGATTTACAGTAATTAAATCTTGAATTGAAGCACCATATACAATCTCTGACAAACCACTCCAAACACAAGCTGTTGCACACATCGGACAAGGTTCGCCAGTTGTATATATGCTATAACCTTCTAAAGAGGGGTTTTTCAGTTTAGCTGTTAAACTACGAATAGCATTGATTTCTGCATGGGCTGATGGATCGTTGTCTCTCTTTACAGTATTATGAGCTATGGCAACGATTTTGTTATCTTTAACAATCACTGCACCGTAGGGTGCATCGCCTTTTTTTGCTTCTGCCAATGCTAAACGCATAAAAGATTCTGAGTTCATATAAGCTGAGGTTAACATAAGGATAATGGTTAATAATATCGTATTTCTAATGTTATAACTGGGAATTAAGATGTTTTAATGGTCGAATATGTTACTGAGCAGACAAGAAACAGAATTTTACTTAGAAGACCTAGAAACACCAATAGGTAAAGCAATTAATTTAACCCTTGCCTCTTTGGTGCTAATATCATCAGGAATTTTTGTGGCAGAAACATATAATATTCCTGATGATATGCGGTTTCAGTTAAATGTAGCTGATACTGCGATCGTCATCATCTTTGCTGTGGAATATTTGCTTCGCCTGTGGAGTGCGGAAAACAAAATTAAGTATATTTTTAGTTTTTATTCGATTATTGACTTAATGGCGATTCTGCCATTTTTTCTCGGTATGGTAGATATTAGCTTTATCCGACTATTACGATGGTTTCGGATTTTACGATTAATTAGATTTATAGATAGAAAGTTTTTATTCGCTAGCATCAGCAGTGAAGATGGGATGATTTTTGCGCGAATATTATTTACATTATTTGCAATTGTTTTTATTTACTCTGGCTTAATTTATCAAGTCGAGCATCCGGTTAATCCTGAAAATTACGGTACATTTTTGGATGCATTCTACTTCTCTGTTGTCACAATGACAACTGTAGGATTTGGTGATGTTATTCCAATTTCGGAATCAGGACGTTTGCTAACAGTATTGATGATTTTTACCGGAATTGCATTGATTCCTTGGCAAGTGGGGGATTTAATTAAGCAAGTAGTGAAAACTGCTAATCAGGTAGAAATAGTTTGTTCGGGTTGTGGTTTAGCTTTCCATGATGTAAATGCTGGGTTTTGTCAGAGATGCGGGACTAAGTTACCTAGTCGCAGGATTGATTAAACATCTGGTGAAATTAAATATCCATTATCTATCATCCTTGGAGAGATGTAGCACTGCTACGTCTCTCCGTTCTTTTTAACTCCTATAGAATATCTCCCTTGATGAAAACCCAGGTTCAGTTTAAGGTGTCGTCTGCGGTGGATTGGGAGAATTAGGAAATGGAAGAGTTGGTACAATTACAGGTACAGGCTTTGCTTTTTCGCCTTGCAGTTGAATTTGGGCTTGATTGCGGCCCTCTATTGCTTGTTGGTAATTAGGCTTGTATTTTATTGCTCGATCGTAAGAAGCGATCGCATCTTGAAACCGTTTTAAATTTAATAGAGCATTGCCTCTACTATACCAGCTTTCGGAATGGTCTGGTTTATAACGAACTGCCTTATTATAAGACGCGATCGCATCTTCGTATTTCTGCGATATGTATTGTGAATTTCCCAAATTATACCAGAGTTGATAGTCATTTTGCTTAATTGTCGCCGCTTTATTATAAGCTTTTATGGCTTCTTCATAGCGTTGGTTTTGATGCAACGACCATCCCAAATTATACCATGCTTGATAGTTTCTGGGACTATATTTAATTACTTGATTAAAAGATTCAATCGCGTCTGGATAACGTCGTAAATTCAGCAGTATATTACCTCTAGATAACCAAGCTTGGTAATAATCTGGCTGATATTGCACCGATTTATCATAAGCTGTAAATGCATCTTGATAGCGTTTTAAATTGACTAGTGCATTCCCCAAATTATACCAAGCTTGCTCGTAGTCTGGTTTTAAATCTACGACTTTTTGATAAGCTGCGATCGCTTCTTCATATTGCCGAGAATTCTGCAAAGCTAATCCTTTTTTATACCAAGCTTCGTAATTATCTGGTTTGAGTTCAATTGCCTTTTCATAAGACTTAATTGCCTGGTCATATTGGTTTAAATTACTGAAAGCTTCACCCCTAGCATTCCAGACTTCTGAGTTGTCATTCTTTAATTCTAAGGCTTTATCAAAAGAGGCGATCGCTTCTTGATATCGCTGTAAATTTCCTAATACAGTACCACGTCCAATCCAAGCATCTAAATAATCTGGCTGAATTTGAATTGCTTTATCATACGCCACTAATGCGTCTTTGTATTTTCTTAATTTATTTAGTGTTTTGCCTTGACCATTCCAAGCTTGAGCATAATCTGGTCTGAGATTAACGGCTTTTTCATATACTTCTAGCGCGTCTTGATAGCGTTGTAAATCAAAAAATGTATTTCCTTGTTTAGATAATTCTATAGCATTATTTGAATTAATGTAATTCCAAATAAATATTGATGCTATTCCGCCAACAGTAAAGAAAAATATTGTTAGTAAAACTTTACCTAAAATACCTTTTTGTGGTTCAGGTTTGTTGATATTTTTTGGTGGAGGAGGAGTTAACGCTATTGTCTGAACAGGTGGTTGTCTTAATTCTTTCAGCGCTTGTAATGCCACCGTTGCCGAAGGATAGCGTTGCCGAAAGTCGTAGCACACCATTTTATCTAAGAATTGAGCAAATTCTGGTGTTACCGTGGCTTTATCGTGCCAGATAATTTCATTAGTATCAGCATCTTTGACTATTTCCTCTGGGGATAATCCAGTAAGAGCTTGAATAGCAATTATTCCCGCAGCATAGATATCACTGCTTAATTTTGGCGTACCATGAGCTTGTTCGCCAGGAATGTATCCAGGCGTACCGATAGCTACTGTTGCAAGAGTTTGACCTTGGGGAGTAATAACTTGAGTCGCAATTTGTTTAACTGCACCAAAATCAATTAAAATTAGTTTGCCATCTGGTTGGCGTCTAAGAATATTGTGAGGATTGACATCGCGATGAATTACATTCTGTTGATGGACAAATTCTAAGATTGTCAAAAGTTCTTGTAAAAGTGAAATGACTTCTTCTTGACTGAGGATTTTACCTGATGTTAATTCTTTACTCAGGTCATGACCTTCGATCAATTCCTGTACAAGATAGAATTCGGCATTTTCCTCAAAGTAAGCTAAAAGTTGGGGAATGCGATCGTGAGTTCCTAATTTATACAGAACTTGTGCTTCCGTATCAAATAAACGCCTAGCTGTTTCCAAAGTTACCGGATCGCTTGCCTGGGGTTTGAGTTTCTTAACAACACATAGAGGTGAACCAGGTAATTGGGTATCACAAGCCACAAAAGTTTCACCAAAACCCCCACCTCCCAAGTTACTAATAATTTGGTATCTTCCTACAAGTGTGTTTCCTAGCATCTTGTTTGCCTAGTTAAGTGCAATGCGATCTGATTTCAATCTTGCCACAGGCTAAGAAGGAGTGATGGAGGCAGAGGAGGCAGAGGAGGCAGGGGAGGCAGGGGAGGCAGGGGGAGAATAACTAATCACGACAAATGACCAATGACCAATGACCAATGACAAATGACAAATGACAAATTTATATGATTCCTATTAGTGATAACATTCGTTGTCGAAATAAACCAATTATTAATTACTGGTTGATTGGCATTAACCTGGCTATATTTTTATGGGAACTTCAACTAGAGTTTAGCGGTCAATTAGGCTATTTTGTCAATACTTGGGGTATGATTCCAGCGCAGATTAGTGGAGCAGTTACCAATGCTCTCTTTTTCAACTCTGCTGCTTGGATAGTTGTAATTTGGCGGGTATTTACCCTATTTTTTGGAATGTTTCTGCACGGCAGTTTTAGTCAAATATTAGGAAATTTACTATTTTTGTGGGTTTTTGGGAAAACTGTAGAAAATCTTTTAGGACACAGACGCTATTTAGGATTTTATCTGGCTGCTGGTCTAATGACAGGTGTAATACAAATTCTGCTTGAACCGAGTTTGCCAGTTCCCTTGATTGGGGCAAATGGTGCGATCGCAGCTATTTTAGGAGTACACGTTATGAAGTTTCCTAAAGCTACAATTGACACTGTTTTACCGCTAATAATCTTGTATATCCCTATCCAGCTACCAGCCTTTTTCTATATATTTTGGTGGTTTGTACAACAATTTTTTTATGGTATAGGCAGTTTAAATATTCCTCCTGTTGGCGTAAATCAATCGGGTGTTGTCGTCTTAGGGCAGGTTGTGGCATTATTAATTGGTGCAGCTTTCATCCGAATAAAGAAATAAATTTTAATTTAGCTATCTAGCTATTATTTCTAAGGTAGACACTATTAACTGACTGATGTCATAAAGCTCAATTTTGATATTTTTGGCAGTGTTTACCCTACAGTTCTTGAAACTCATATATACCTTTTGGCTGAAATATATAAATTGTTTTTGCTTAATCAAGCATAATTAATCAAACGCTTACGCTGTTGTATGAAATTTTAATTTTTATTTAATTATTTAATTACGCCTTGCGGTACTAAGGAATACCTACTCTTCAATTCGATATTGTTAAACATTAACGGTGTACAATATGCAAAATGTTGATAGAATTAACTTTCAACTTACTGATGAATTAGCAGTGTTGCGGCAGCGGGTAGCTGAGTTAGAGCAATCAGAGATATTTTATCAACAAAGACAAGCAGCACTTGAAGAACAATTAACAGAACTAAAAAGAAAGCTGGCAGTAGAAGCAGAAAAGTCTTATATTAAAGTTCAAGAAACATCTGTGCATCTCATGTCAACAGACGTAGCAGTAATTTTAGAGCAACTCCAACAAGAAATTGCGGCGCGTCAGCAGTTAGAAGTAGTCCTTAGAGAGAGTGAAGAACGGCTGAGGCTGACTCTAGAGGTATCCCAGATGGGCTTGTGGGATTGGAATATTGTTACCAATCAAGTTATTTGGTCGGAAAATTATGAACTACTTTTTGGTTTAATTCCAAGTAATTATGATAGTCCTTATGAAACATTTAAAAAATGCGTTCATCCTGAAGACAGCCAATCTGTAATGCAAGCGATCGCCCACGCTTTCACACAAAAGACTGACTACAATGATGAATTTCGTATAGTTCGCTCAGACCAAAGTACACATTGGATTTCTGCCAACGGAAAATTTATCTATAACGCTCAAGGCCAAGCGGTGCGAATGATCGGCGTTTGTATGGAAACTACTGTGTGTCAGCAGGCAAAAGAAAGTACTCGCGAACTCACAACACAAGTCCAAGAACAGGCAAATGTTTTAAATGCCATCCTCACTGCTTCAGTAGATCATATTTACATCTTTAATTGCCAAGGTCGTTATCAATATGTCAGCTGCGATGGAGCAACTATACTAGGTTTAAATCCCGAAGATATTATCGGTAAAAGTTTGCCAGAAATGGATTTACCCGCAGACCTAATAACCCAGGTAGAGAATCAACGACTTACTGTAATGAAAACTGGGCAACCGATTAAAGATGAGTGTAAATATGTTACTCGTGATGGCGTACATTATTATGAATATATTCTCACACCATTACGGAATGTTGACCAAACTATTGAAGGCGTAATTACTGTTTCTCGCGATATTACCGAACACAAACGGGCAGAAAAAATTTTACGTGAAAGCGAAGCACGTTTTCGGCGTTTGTTTGAATCTAACTTGATTGGGGTCGCTTTTTGGAATGTGCATGGCTTTGTGATTGATGCCAATGATGCCTTTCTTCAACTAGCTGGCTACACTCATGATGAGTTTGCTACTTTAGGTGGAATTAATTGGAGAGAACTGACTCCTGTTGAGTATCAGGATTCAGACGCTCGCGCCCTTTTGGAGGTGCAAACCACCGGAGTTTCCAAAATTTATGAAAAAGAGTACATCCAGCGTAACGGCAAGCGAGTACCGATTGTTTTGGGGATAGCTTTGCTGAATGATTCCCAAGAACATGGTGTTGCTTTTATACTGGACATCACCGAGCGCAAATTGGCTGAACAAGAATGCGATCGCCTACTCGATTGCGAAAGGACAGCACGACAACAAGCAGAAATCGCCAACCAAATTAAAGATGAGTTTCTGGCGGTTCTCTCCCATGAACTGCGAACCCCACTCAATCCCATCCTGGGATGGTCGAAAATGCTGCGGACTCGCAAGTTTGATGAAAAAACTACTAACCACGCCTTAGAAACCATTGAACGCAACGCGAAGTTACAAACCCAGCTAATTGAAGATTTGTTGGATGTGTCGCGCATCCTGCAAGGAAAATTAAACTTGAATATCTGTCCTGTCAGCTTGGTAATGGTAGTTGAAGCAGTGCTAGAAACAGTAAAACTAGCAGCACAAGCCAAGTCAATTCAAATTAAAACCTTATTTGATCCCAATTTGGGACAAGTTATGGGCGACCCAAATCGGCTGCAACAAGTTGTGTGGAACTTACTTTCTAATGCGGTAAAATTTACACCAACAGGAGGACGGGTAGAAATTCGACTCATGGAAGTTGGTAATCAGGCTCAAATTCAGGTCAGCGATACAGGTAAGGGAATTAGCCTAGACTTTTTGCCTTATGTATTTGATTACTTTCGCCAAGCTGATGGCACAACTACACGCACATTTGGCGGACTAGGTTTAGGATTAGCGATCGTGCGTAAGGTTGTAGAAATGCATGGGGGAAATGTTCAAGCCGAAAGTCTGGGAGAAGGATTGGGTGCAAGCTTCACTGTCGAGTTACCGCTTTTGGTGAGAAGCGAACAATTTCGGGGTGAAGAGAATCAGTCCTCATATTCAGAGCCGGAATCCTCGCTGCTTGCAGACACTCAAGTTTTGGTAGTGGACGATGAACCAGATATCCGCGATTTAGTTACCTTTATTTTGCAAGACTACGGCGTGCAAGTAACCGCCGTATCATCAGCACAGGAAGCACTACAAGCGCTATCTGACTCGATACCAGATGTTTTAATTAGCGATATTGGAATGCCAAAAACAGACGGTTATATGCTGATGCGTGAAGTGCGATCGCGATCCCCTGAACAAGGAGGAAACGTACCAGCGATCGCTTTGACAGCTTATGCAGGCGAAATGAATCAACAGCAAGCATTAGCCGCAGGATTTCAAATGCATATTTCTAAACCAGTAGATCCAGATGTATTGGTACAAGCGATCGCTGATTTGATTGAACCAAGTTGATACTAAATCCGTTTTTGAAGTAATAGACTTTTTGGATGAATCAATGAGCTTTCACCCTAAATCCCTCTCCCAAGCTTGGGAGAGGGACTTTGAAATTCGCTCCCCTTCTCCCAATATTGAGAGAAGGGGTTGGGGGATGAGGGCAAATTTTGCGACAATACAGTTCAGAATGAGCAACAAAACCCAGATTGTAGAGACGCGATTCATCGCGTCTTGAAAGGTCAATCGCATTGTTAGTCGATGCAATGGCATTGTTAGTCGATGCAATCGCATTGTTAGTCAATGCAATCGCCTTGTCAGCCGAAACAATCGCATTGTCAGCCAAAACGCGATCGCTCATGCTCAGGAACACTACTAAAGGTACTAGTTATCCCTTTGAGAATCGCTATAAGATGACAAAAAGGGTCTTCTAGATTTGGATGAAAATGACTGAGCAACGTGATGCTGATTTACCATCAACTGATTCTCAGCAATTGAGCGAACCGACCGACAAAACGATTACCAAGTCGGCCGATAATTCCTGGAGAAATCAGATTGCTGGCGTATGGAACAAAGCAACAACACGTCTAATACAACACCTACCCGTAGAACAACTGGCACAGACAGTTGTTGAATGGTTTAGTGTGAGCGATACTCAGGTTGCAGAGATTTTAGAGAAAATCCGAGCCGAACTGCCAACCACAGAAGCCCTCTTAATTGGTAAACCTCAAGCTGGGAAAAGTTCTATTGTGAGGGGATTGACGGGAGTTTCTGCTGAAATTATCGGTCAAGGATTTCGCCCACACACGCAACACACCCAACGTTATGCCTATCCTTCCAATGACCTGCCGCTACTGATTTTTACTGATACAGTGGGGCTGGGTGATGTCAAACAAGATACTCAAAAAATTATTCAAGAGTTAGTTGGCGATTTACAACAGGAAACTCGTTCCGCCAGAATCCTGCTTTTGACGGTTAAAATTAATGATTTTGCGACTGATACCCTACGACAAATTGCTCAACAACTGCGCCAGAAGTATCCAGACATTCCCTGTCTGCTGGTAGTTACCTGCTTGCACGAAGTTTATCCTGGCAATACCGTCGATCATCCCACCTATCCGCCAGATTATCAAGAAGTCAACCGCGCATTTGCGGCAATACAAGAAGCCTTTGCAGGAATAACAGATCGCTCTGTACTGATTGACTTTACCTTAGAAGAAGATGGCTACACTCAAGTATTTTATGGCTTAGAAGCACTGCGAGATTCTTTAGCAGAACTACTCCCACAAGCAGAAGCCCAAGCGATTTATCAGCTATTAGATCGAGAAGAAGTTGGGAAGCAAATTGGCAACCTTTACCGAGATACTGCACGCCGTTATATTTTGCCATTTGCGATTATGTCTGCAACTCTGGCTGCCGTACCTCTACCATTTGCCACAATGCCCGTACTGACTGCTTTGCAAGTATCAATGGTGGGACTGTTGGGTAAATTATATGGGCAGACAGTTACTCCCTCTCAGGCGGGAGGCGTTGTGAGTGCGATCGCAGGTGGTTTTTTCGCACAAGCAATTGCCAGAGAGTTAATTAAATTTATACCAGGTTTTGGGAGTGCGATCGCAGCTTCTTGGGCAGCCGCTTATACTTGGGCACTAGGCGAAGCAGCCTGTGTTTACTTTGGCGATCTAATGGGAGGTAAGAAACCCGATCCTCAAAAAATTCAGTTAGTGATGCAAGAAGCATTTAAAGCCGCGCAAGAACGGTTTAAGGGGATTAAACTTTAGGAGTAGTTACAATCCAGTTCAGGTGATTTGATTTTGAATTTTTTTGAATTCTTTCTCAAAACAAAGTAAAGCTTTCTGAAATCCATTCCTAGACAGAACTATAAAGAAAAAAGCCCTAGTCGAAATACTTATTTAAAAGTATTTTTTATATCTGACTAGAGGCTGATGAAGATAAAGCAATTGATTAGTTTCCTAGATAAGGAGAGGCTACACAAAATCGGATAAAAGTTTGGCAACTGTTTGATTTTGTGTCAGCATCTGCAATTAACAGAGGAATTCAAATGTTTTATCACAATAAGAAACTCCAGTATTTTAAGCCGCCAGAAAAACCAGATGCGGTTTATGCAATGAAAATTCAAGAACTCATCGGCGGTACTTTTGGTGAAATGACCGTGATGATGCAGTATCTGTTTCAGGGCTGGAACTGTCGAGGCCCTGCCAAGTACCGGGATATGCTGCTAGATGTTGGGACTGAGGAAATCGGTCACATTGAGATGCTGGCAACGATGATTGCCCATCTTCTAGATAAAGCGCCGCTCAAAATGCAAGAAGAAAGTGTCAAAGATGCGGTTGTGGGTGCTGTCATGGGCGGTAGTAACCCACGGGATGTAATTATGGCGGCGGCGATGAACCCCCAACACGCCATTGTCTCTGGTTTAGGTGCAACACCATCTGATAGCGTCGGCTATCCTTGGAATGGTCGTTTTATTGTCTCCAGTGGCAACTTGTTGGCAGATTTCCGGTCTAATCTCCACGCTGAAAGCCAGGGACGTTTGCAAGCAGTGCGACTGTATGAAATGACGGACGATCCAGGAGTGAAAGATACCTTGAGCTTTATGATCGCTCGTGATACGATGCATCAAAACTTGTGGCTAGCAACCATTGAAGATTTAGAAAGTTCTGGATTAGAAACCACTCCGGTTCCCAGTTCCTTCCCGTTGGAATTGGAGAAACGCGAGTTTTCTTATCAGTTCTGGAATCACTCAGAAGGCACAGAAAGCGCCGAAGGTCGTTGGGCAAAAGGCCCCTCAATGGATGGCAAAGGCGAATTCGAGTATGTGGAAAATCCCCAACCACTAGGCCCAGAACCGCAACCTCCTGTGCCCGATCCACGACTGCATGGTACCTCGAAAATGCCACTGGCACAAGGCGACCTTTAAAGCGCACCCCCTTTGATTGACCGTATAACAAATATCGGTGGCTAATCATATTTCCAGCAATACCATTCTACGAAACACCTGATACAGATATATAGCTTTGGTAGCACAGCTAGCTGTGTTACCTGCATCCAAAGGAGAACGCTGTATTGCAATATGATTCAGTTAACGTGAGTTCGACAAGCCCTTTTTTGACCTCTCCCCCAACCCCTCTTGGACACCCAGAGGGGAGCCAAAACCCTAATTTCTCGTTGCTCTTTCCCCGTGGGAGCTATGGTGTACACACAAGTCTGAAATAGCTGATTAACCAGGGTTTTACCCCACCCTAACCCTCCCCTTGGAAAGGGGAGGGAACTAGATTTCCTGTCTCCCCCCTCTTTCCAAGGGGGGATTAAGGGGGGTAATTCGACTTGTGTGTACACCGTAGCCCCGTGGGAGAGGGAGGTTGTCCGGGAGAGGTTCATCGAACTCACGTTCAGTTAAGGATAATTGGTCTTTCAAGACGCGATAAATCGCGTCTCTAGACGGGGTTATTGTTGCTGATTCTGAACTGTATTGCGCTATATCGTTTCTCCTACACTTTCTCCTTGGCTGCTGGCACAATGCCAAACTTATTTAAACCTGCATCGATTTCCCTAAGTGTTTTAAAATCTTCTTCTGGTAAAGGATAGCTGCTACTGCCGATCAAACCTCCACTGACAGTAGGCTGCTTTTCTAAAAAAGAGAAAGCTTGGCGAAACTGATGCGGTTTAGCTTTAATTGGTGAATCAAAGTGGCAGGGAATTATCCACTCGAAGTCCCAACTTATAACTTTATTAGCCCAGTCAATGGTTTCTTGTGGTGCGCGATTGAGAATCAACGTTTGTAAAATTGGTGCGACAAATAAACGCCCATTACCTCGCAGGGCATCAAACGATCGCTGCCAATCTGACTGCCATTTAAAGGGATACAATCCAAAATAAGCTTTCCTTGAGCGTTCTGGGGCTTTCAAAGAATCTTGCAATACCTGACTCCATCGGCGTATATCTAACGCGCTTGGTTGAAAGTACAAAGCAAACAGACAAATACGCTGCCAACCTTTACGGCGATTTACCTGACTATCTGCAACAAGATCGGAAGCATAATCCTTGGCATGGAATAATAAAGGATATGGATCTAAGAGAACGATCGCGGGTGGATCTTCTGGAATCGAAAGTACAGAATCTGTGACTAAAAGAGTATGCGATCGCTTGTGGAAAAAAGCAACTTCCGCGAACCTACCAGGGCCAAGACCGATAGGGCCCAGCATTGCATAATCAAACTCGTCAGCAAAAGGTGTTTTGCTGCTATCTTCTGGAAGTACTTGAGTTCGTTTTGGGGGTAAGCCAAGCCAGCTAAGGGGAAGATTTAGCGGGAAACTCCACTGATGGGGAGCCACAAACACCTGTGAAGTCGGAAAGTATCTGGCGAAGGGGCCAACAAAAACTTTGTGTTCTATACCAGAGATAGTTGGCAGAATGATGTACTTAATGTCGCCATATTTCACCACCAACTCATTCACAAGTCTGATGCACTCTAGCGTTGGTGCAACAGGCGCGTAGACAAGAAGACCCCCAGTTTCCAGCTTCACAACAGTCATCCGAATCGGCACAACAACGTAGAAAATGCCTTGAATCTGGTCAAAATTCCAGATTGTGTCTTTAAGCACTTCTTGACGAATTGTCTGCCGCCTACCGTAGGGGTAGAGTGGCACAACAGGCCATAATCCCCAGGAAAAATCCTTTGGATAAATCTGTTGTGTATTGACTATGCGTTCATCAGCCACTCTGCGACCCCCTCCAAATTCCCAATACTCAAATTGTTTTTATTTGCTCTCCACGAAGTTGGAGTTTAGCAAATTGTTGAGATAATAATACCAATGTAATTCGTACTACTCCCCAAAGGCAAGAAGCAAGCTACGTAAGTAGTAATTCGTAATTAAGAGGAGTTAGATTTCATCTGGATTTTCAGCTTTGAATCTGTAGGTCTTTTTGCAAATGGTATAACCTAGCTCAATACTTGTTGGGTTTTGGGGAAAAGGGTAAAGGGGAAAGAAAAAACCTTTACTCTTTTCCCCTGTTCCCCTACTGGCTATTTGTATCAACCTGAAAGTGAAATAGTATTACCAAAGGGAGATGCCAAGGCACTGAGATTCTTTTTATGCGTCCTCATAAAGGATTGGTATCAGTCCTAAAAACAATTAATTGGAGAATAACGTGAAAATAGCGATTATTGCTAAAACATTAATTACATCTATAGGTTTATTAACTTTGTTTGCCCCAAGTCAAGCATCGGCTCAACTGATACCGCAACCTTGGGTTTCAGTCGGTGGAAAAGACGGTGATATAACTTATGCTGTCGGAGCTAGGGCTTTGAATTTCGGCGTTGAAGTGGGAACTGGCGCTGATGGTGCTACGGGAGTAGATGTTTTAAAATTTATCAATTTGCCTGTAATTTCACCTTATGTAGGAATTGGACTTTATTCAGAGGATAAAGGTGTTGCCGTTTCAGGTGGCGTTCAGGTAGGTGCTACTAATAACGTTTTTGTTGGTGCTGGTTACAATTCTGTTCGTGGCTTTAACGGGCAACTGGGAATAAGATTTTAACTAATTCGTAATTCGTAATTCGTAATTCGTAATGACGTTCGCACAGTATCTCCGAGAGAGCGTCATTATCAATTGCGAATTCATTATGCAGGGGGAGTAATTGAAGTTGAGATTAGTTCTCTAACATGCTTTGCGGAATCTTGTTGTAATGCTGATGCCACGATCGCTTCACTTTCAACTATACTCAACCGAGCGATCGCCTGTTTCACTCCAGGTATACTTTGAGGATTGACGCTCAACTCATCCAACCCTAAACCTAATAAAATTGGTGTTGCTAAAGTATCTGCTGCCAATTCTCCACATAATCCTACCGAAATCCCCGCCGCATGGGCAGCTTGGACAGTTTGCTGCACCATTCGCAATACAGCTGGATGTAGTGCATCAACCAAATTTGCCACGTTGGGATTAGTGCGATCGCTAGCCATGACGTACTGACTCAGATCGTTAGTCCCGATACTAAAGAAGTCTACTTCCGCAGCTAACCGATCGGCGATCGCTACTGCTGACGGAACCTCCACCATAATTCCTAGTTTCATCGCTGGATCAAATGCGATACCAGCTTGATTTAATTCAGCCTGCACTTCGCCCAAAATTACCTTCGCTGCACGTACCTCAGTTACAGTCGCAATCATCGGCAACATAATCTTAATTTGGTGTCCGACACTAGCTCTCAAAATTGCCCGTAACTGAGTTTTGAAGAGTTCTGGACGATCTAAACAGAAACGAATTCCCCGCCAACCCAAAAAAGGGTTAGCTTCTGGCAACCCTACTTTAATATAGGGAAGTGGCTTATCACCACCGACATCTAAAGTACGAATAATTAGCGGCCGATTATCTAAAACTTGGGCGATCGCCTGATAGACTGCTAATTGTTCTTCTTCAGTCGGGGCACTGGTTCGGTCTAAATACAGAAACTCAGTGCGGAGTAGTCCCACACCTTCTGCACCGCTAGCCACCGCAACTTGCACATCATTGATACTACCAATATTGGCGAAAACGCTAACTTGCCGACCATCACGAGTAATCGCTGGCTGATGTGCTGTAGCTCGTGCTTCTTGTTGGGCAGTTTGCCAAGCTTCTTGCTTTGCTGTCAGTAAATCCAAGATGTCTGATTCTGGTTCTACCCAAGCTTTGCCACTTTCACCATCAAGTGCCATCATTGTACCATCTGCCAAGTGCAACACCTGGGCATCCACTCCCAAAACTGCCGGAATACCCAACGTCCGGGCGATAATGGCACTGTGAGAAGTTGCACTACCTGAAGTTGTACAAATACCCAACACCTTTGTCGGATCTAGTCTTGCCGTATCTGAGGGAGTTAAATCAGTCGCCACCAAAATCGCTGGTGAATCAAGATGCAAGTTAGCCGCAGCATTCCCAACCAGTAATCGCAGCACTCTTTGCCCGACATCTACAACATCGTCAACTCGCTCTTGCAGATAAGAATCCTCAAGTGCGCGGTAGGAAGTCGCTACTTCATCGACTACAGCTTGCCAAGCGGCTTCAGCATTTATATGGTTGTCTAAAATGCGCTGATGAGCCGCTTCTAACAGTACTGGATCTTCTAAAAATAGTAATTGGGCATCAAAGATGGCGGCTTCAACATCACCAATTTGCAGAGATGCTTGTGAGAAAACTGCTTGAATTTCTTGTCGGGCAGTGTTAATCGCTGATTGTAATCTTTGCCACTCTGCATCAGGATCGTTTACGTGGTATTCCGTAATTGCGATGTGAGTGGGTTGATAACGAACAACAGGTGCGATCGCTACTCCACCAGAAGCTGCAATCCCTGAAAGTTCGCCGTGATTTGCTGGAGTAACTTCATGGTGAGCTGGTGGAGAATTCAAAGTAACATTATTTTCACCAAAATTATTTGCGAATAATCCCTGTAATGCCGCTAGTGCATCATCTGCATCAGAACCAGTGGCAGTAATCACCAATTCGTGTCCTTGACGCACTCCTAAAGTTGTGACTTGGTTAATACTGTCACCTCTGACTAGCTCAGTATTTCTCGTTAAATTCCGTACCAGAATTTGAGATTGAAACCGGGCTGCCGTTGCTACAAACTGGGCGGCGGGACGGGCGTGTAATCCTAAGCGATTGCTCACAATCAGCCGGATTTCTCGCGTTGGTGATTCTATATTGGTTGTGATTGGGCTGACAACTGACAACGGCTTAG
The DNA here is from genome assembly GCF_034530995.1 of Nostoc sp. DedQUE04. Taxonomy (NCBI): domain Bacteria; kingdom Bacillati; phylum Cyanobacteriota; class Cyanophyceae; order Nostocales; family Nostocaceae; genus Nostoc; species Nostoc sp. DedQUE04. The sequence continues at coordinate 69,117 of NZ_JAVRCA010000007.1, forward strand.
TAACCACACCCAATTGAGTTGCTTTTGCTAAGAGTGCGCCGCGTGCTTCCGCCATAACTTGGTGAATATCTCTACCAGCCGCCGCCGCGACTACAGCAGCGATCGCACCTTCTACTAGAGGTGCTTCACACAAATACACTTTTTCCTGCTGTGCTTCTGGCAAAAACTCGATTGCCATTTCTGCACTCAGCAAAGCACTACCCAAATCCATTAACACCAAGACACCATCATCAGAAAAAACAGAAGCGATCGCCTCATAAACCTGAATCGGATCTGTACCCAATGGATTTTCAGGATCTTCAATACCTGCTGCAACAGCAATGGGAACTTGGCCTTGAACCATCTGCGCGGCGAGTTCCCGCACACCCAAAGCTAGTTGTTTACTGTGAGAAACGATAACAATTGCGATCGCGGCCACACCGTCAACCTTGTTGAGAGGTTTGCGTTTAGCTAGTTATCCATTTCATTTTCCCATTCCGCTACAATTGCAACTGCCCGAAAATATTCCGGTCTTTCCAGCTAGAAATACGAATAAAATAGCCTTCTTTTACGGAAATACGTGGTTTCCACTCATAAACTCCATCGCTAGCAGTACGGGAAGAAATGTTTTGGATAAGTTTGTTCCCATCGTACAACTTAATCGAGACATCGCCATCAAAATTATCCCGCCACAATATTAAAAAAGGCTGATCCTTCTTTGGAAGTACTTTACCAACTGGTTGAGCGATCGAGATTTTTGGCGCAATCTGATTTGTGCTTTTCTTACGGAATCCCAGATAATGAGGTAGATGTCGGAAAGTAGGATTTTCTTGCAGATTAGACAATTGGGGAACAATAATATTTCCTTTTTGGGAATTGAACAAATAAGTCGATCTGCCACCGTCAACGGTAATAATATCGCCTTTGACTCCTAATTTACGTAATAAATCGGCTGCCTCATCCAGAGTCGCTTGGTTCACCGTCATAATCAACAAAAGCTCGTCACCTTTAACACCATCTTTGTTCAGAGTACCGATAACTTGATACTTATTCGCTTGGTTTTGGGCTAATACTTTCGCCGGATGATCGCTATATCGGTAAGTGACAATCGCATTCTTCACTGCTTTTTGGTTAAGAGGCGCACCGCTAGCTTGGTTGTAATCGGTAATATATGCCTGCTTATCATCCCAGACTAAGGTTTTGAGGCGAATATTACGATAATATTTATCTTTTGGTTCTTTGATTGGGCCATAAGGGCTAGTGCCGCCAGTGATGACTACACCATTGAGTTTAATCGGAAAGGATAATTGAGTACTAGATTGGTATTGTTCAAAAAAAGAACAATTTATCGTCGAAAAAACGTTGTTTCCGTAAAGTTTTTGATATTCGTCTGCAACATCAGAAAACAATTTATTTTGGAAAAAAGGGCTGTAATATTCACCTTCTCCTTGATAATATTTTCCTTCATTTAGACCCATATTATCTACCTCTCCGATAATTTGGTCTATGTGCATTTTACGAAGATTAATAACTTGTAAATAGGCTTCGTTACCATTCGTTAATTGTTTTTTATATAAAGCTGCACCGTCTACAGCTTGGAGAGGCTGATAAGAAGATAAAGGGTTGAAAGTTTGGGCAATCCAAAAGCTACCCAGAATCGGCAGCAAAAAAAGCAGTAAATTGATTAGAGCATTCATCGTCTCGCGATCGCAATTCCACAAAAAGTTGTTGTTACTACTTTAAGGCTAATGAGTTTTGATGCCTGCGCCCTGAAATACAAGGGACGGGCTTTTCGGCCCATCCCACAAAACTAACAAAATCATCCCGCAAATATGCAACGGCGGCGATTAAAATTAAAAACGCAGACATAATCAAATTTAGCCAATAACACCTGCAAACCATCCAGACTCATATCGAAAGTTGAGAAATGAAACTCAACATCTACTCTTTGTTAACAGTAATTGCATTGAACACTATCGTTTGCAAGGTGCTTTTGTAAGCACCTCACAACCCTTGTCGCTTAGAGGATGTCTGAGAAGTATTCAATATTTCGCTTGATCCCCCCTAGCCCACGCCAGTCGCTCATGGGGGAAACCCCCAAGACCGCGCTGGCTCCCCTTAAAAAGGGGGGAACTGGAATCAAAGTCCCCCAATTTATCGGGGGATTTAGGGGGATCTACAAGTCTCGAATACAACACCAAAAAGTTTTCAGACATCCTCTAACGATTAGAGAATCTGATTACGATTAAACAAGCACAAAATTCTTTTCGGCTAATGACAGTCCAGCAGATAGTTGGGCAAATTTTACTTGAGTAAACTCAGCCGCACTGCCGTCCTGGTCAAAGTACAGTCCACCTGTAGAATTATCATAAATAAATCGTTGATTGCTTGTCGTTGCAGATGTTCCGATGGTGAACTGAGCATCCGAGAGTGAACCTATTAATAACCCGCCACCAAAACCATTAGCATATACTTCAATCAGTTCATTAGTAGCGTTGAAGTCATAAATAGTGTCAACACCCCCATTGTAATTATAGAAACCAAAGGTATCAGTCCCATCCCCTCCAATTAGGCTGTCATTACCGTCTCCACCTCGGAGGATATCATTGCCATTGCTGCCAACAATATTGTCATCATAGCTCGTACCTGAGATATGTAATTGTTCGATATTGTTGTAGTTAACTCGATACAAGCCTACCGTAATTGAGCCAGTGTTAGTAGTAGCATTGAATGTCGAAGTGATTCCTCCAGCTGTATAGTTGTAAAGGGTGAACAACGAATCATCACCATTACCCCCATCTACCGTTTGAGTCACTAAATCAGACAGGTCAGGATCTAGGGAGTTAATGATTAGATTGAATGAATCATTGCCATCGCCCCCAGACAGAAGGTTATCACCTGTTGAACTGCTAAAGCTCAACTTGTCGTCACCAGCGCCTCCTTCTAGCGTGTTATTACCAGACGGGCGAGAGTCGGAGTAGTCGTTGGAGTTGTAGCTGTCATAGCCACCAGAGATATCAAGCTCATCATTGCCATCACCCCCAGAAAGCAGGTTATCGCCTTTTGAACCACCAGCGCTCAAGCGATCGTCACCAGCACCTCCGTTGAGAGTGTTATTGCCTAATGAGCGAGAGTCCGAAGAGTCTGTGGGATTATTCTCGTTGTAGCCGCCAAAAATGGTAAGAGAATCATTGCCATCGCCCCCAGAAAGCAGGTTATCACCTTTTAAACCACCAGCACTCAAGATGTCGTTACCAGCACCTCCGTTGAGAGTGTTATTGCCTAATGAGCGAGAGTCGGAGATGTAGCCGTAGTTATTCCTGTAGCTGCCAGAAATGTCAAGAGAATCATTGCCATCGCCCCCAGAGAGCAGGTTATCACCTTTTGAACCGCTAGCACTCAACGTGTCGTTACCTGCACCTCCGTTGAGAGTGTTATTGCCTAATGAGCGAGAGTCGAATTTGTCGAATGTGCCACTGAATGTGTCGCTGAATATCCTGCCAGAGATATCAAGAGAATCATTACCATCGTCCCCAAAGAGCAGGTTATCGCCTGTTGAACTGATAGCACTCAAGGTATCGTCACCAGTACCTCCGTCAAGGGTGTTGTTTCCCGCACCACCTCTGAGTAGGTCATTACCACTCAACCCGTCGATGATGTCGTCACCCCCCTGACCATTGATGACATCATTAGAGTTGTCAAAACCCGTAATGTTGTTATCCAGGTCATTCAGGAAAGTAACAGTGTTCCTGTTGAACACAGTAGTTTGAGTGGAATCAGCATCAAACACATCAAAACTGTCGCTGATGCTGGTTTGTCCATTAAACAGGATATTGCCAATAGCTGGTCGTGAAGAAGTTGCTGGTAGATTATCCAGGTTTTCTAACTTAAAGTTTTGTAGAATAACTTTCCTGTCATTACCGAAACCTTCAAAGGTAATTTCTAAGTTGTTACCATTTTGAGTTAATTGCAGATTTTCAGCAGTAAAACCTATAAATTGCAAAGTGTCTAAGGAGGCAATTACGGTTGCTGAGGGATTTGAACCTTTACCTATGCCACCGAAATCGGTGATAATATCAATGTTAGTGCCGTCATAGGAGCTATCGCTCAAGCTATAAACAAATTTATCATTGCCCGTGCCACCAGTTAGGGTGTCCTTCCCACTCTCACCTGCCAAGATATCATTACCTGCACCGCCAATAATCGTATCTTTGCCATAGCTCCCAAAGAGCGTATCGTTACCATCGTTCCCCACAATAAAATCATCGAACTGTGTACCTGAGATATTTAATCGTTCGATGTTCTTGTAGTTAACTTGATTTGTGCCCGCCGTAATTACTCCCTTGTTTGTAGCAGCATTGAATGTCGTTGCGATCCCCTTTGTAATATTGACATTGGAGATGTAATCAACGGACAATACATCGTCACCCGCTCCCCCATCAATTGTATCTTTGCCAGTATTGCCTGTTGAGAGCGTATCGTTGCCACTATTGCCAACAATATTGTCGTCGAAAGCTGTACCTGAGATATTTAATTGTTCGATATTCTTGTAGTTAACCTGATTTGTGCCCGCCGTAATTACTCCCTTGTTTGTAGTGGCATTGAATGTTGTTGCGATCGCCCCTGTAGGATTGCTGTACCTGTAATCAACGGACAATAGATCCTCACCTGCTCCCCCATCGATTGTATCTTTGCCATCATATCCCCCAGAGAGCGTATCGTTCGCACTGCTTCCTACAATATTGTCGTCGTAAGCTGTACCTAAGATATTCAATCGTTCGATATTCTTGTAATTAACCTGATATGTGCCTGCCGTAATTTCTACATTGTTTGTAGTGGCATTGAATGTCGTTGAAATACCCGCTGTAGCGAAACTGTAATCAACGGATAAAAAATCGTCACCTGCTCCCCCATCTATCGTTTGAATTGCTAAATCAGAGAGGGGAGTATCTGAGGATGTGGTACTTAGATAGAAGGAATCATTGCCATCGCCCCCAGAGAACAAGTTATTGCCTGTTGAATAATCAGCAGTCAATGTATCGTCACCCGCGCCACCGTTGAGGATGTTATTGCCTGAAGAAAGGTAATAAAATTCTCGACCGCTATAGTTGATAATATCGCCAGAGATATCAAGAGAATCATTACCATCACCCCCAGACAGTAAGTTATTCCCTGTTGAAATGCCAGCATTCAAGGTATCGTTACCAGCACCACCGTTGAGGGTGTTATTGCCTGATGCCTTAAAATTAGGGTCTCCTCTATAAGTTGTAATTCCAGAGGTGGAGAGAGAATCATTGCCATCGCCTCCAGCAAGTAAGTTATTCCCTGATGGAGACTGAGCATTCAAGGTATCGTCACCAGCACCTCCTTCTAGGGTGTTATTACCTGAGGAGGGGTAATAAATGTTAGGGCTGAAGCTGCTATAAGCATTAGACGTGGAAAGAGAATCATTACCATCGCCCCCAAAAAGTAAGTTATTCCCGGATGTTGCCCCAGCATCCAAGGTATCATCACCAACGCCACCCTTGAGGGTGTTAGCGCCTGTTGAAAATTCAACATCTAAGCGATCGTTACCAGTACCACCAATGAGGGAGTCATTGCCCGCACCACCCACGAGGGAGTGATTACCTGTGGAAGAGTCATTACCCGTACCGCCTATGAGAATATCATTCCCCGCACTACCAATGAGGGAGTCATTGCCCGCACCACCTCTGAGTGTGTCGTTGCCACTTAAGCCGTCAATGAGGTCATCCCCGCCCTGACCATTGATGACATCATCTGAGTTATCAAGGCCGCTAACATTATTGTTCAGGTCATTAAGAAAAGTGACTGTGTTCTTATTAAAGATAGTGCTTTGGGTGGAGTTGGCATTGAACACATCAAAGCTATCTGTGGTGCTAGTTTGTGTATTAAATAAGATATTGCCCAAGTCTACAGTGGCCCCTGTAGATTTGCTCAAGTTTTCCAGGTTTTCCAGGGCAAAGTTTTGCAGGATAACTGAGTTATCAATAAACCTCAAATAAGCATCCCCTGCAAAGCTGATTTCCAAATTGTTGCCTTTTTGGGCCAACAACAAATTTTGGGCAGTGGTGTCATCGCCCTCGAATGCTAGGGTATCCACTTCGGCAATGACTGCTGCTGTCGGGTTTGTTCCTTTACCTACACCACCAAAATCGGTGACGATCGCAATATTGTTGTTGTTGTTATAGTAGTAGTAGAAGACGAATTTATCATTGCCGCCTCCACCAGTCAAGGTGTCGTTGCCACCGTTCGGATATATGGTATCGTTGCCTGCTTTAGCGTTAATCGTATCCGCCTCATCATAACTACCCTGTAGGGTCTCATTACCGTTGGTTCCAATGATATTTGCCATAAGTTTTACCTTTCTAAATCGTTTTTTTCAGTAACTTCAGTTGTCAATTTGCAGATTGTGTTGAAATCTACATACTTTATACGTCACCCTTCAATAACAGTAAATTTCTGGAAAATTTACCCAATTTCAAGGTTTTTACGTATACTTCTTTGACCTCAAACTATTTAAGTCTTAAGCACTGTACAAATTAATTAGCGTGTGAATTTGCGAGAACTAGTCATTTCAGGTTTTTTATCATCCTTTTTGAGTAAAAATTACTCTTTTAAGTACCAAAAAATTCAGCTTCAATACCTAAAATTCTTTCTTCATATTTATTTTTTGCCAGCGCCTAAGTCTTACTAGAATATAAAATAATCAACAGTTGACTTTTAATCGGGAAAAAGATTTTGATGCCTTCCTTGTAGGCTGTTATCCGTGGGCATCTAGCTTGAAAATAGAGAACATCTCAAAAGCCTCAAAAGAACTACACAGTCAATATCATACTTAGATGTTTATACTTAAATACTTATCTTTGCATACTCTTCACATTACTTGCTGAAAAATCTATACACAAGTATTGAGCTTTGTATATTCTTCATACTCTTCTGTGTCTGGGCAATAAGAAAGTAGAACCTAGTAGGTAAATATTTTAGGAAGTGATAAAAAATACATATTTTTATTTTTGAAGGCTGCGATCGCCTGCGGTTTTTGCTAGCTACGCCTTGGTTAACTTATACTACGATGAGAGCGATCGCCTGCCAATATATATCTGTGCAAAAATCGCTATAGGTTATAAAAATTATCAACGCAGAAATAAACCAACTTAACCAAGAATAGTGCAAATCATCTGCACCCATACCAAAAGTTAAGGAATAAAAGCCAAGACATACTCTCTGTTAGCACTAATTGCATTGAACAATCGAATGGGAGGTGCTGTTTTAAGTACCTCCCATTCCATGCTAGAGCGATCAAAGAGCGCTAGCTTAAGATTAAACAACCACAAAGTTGTTTTCAGTTAGTGTCACACTACCCAAAAGTTGTGCAAACTTTACCTGAGTAAATTCACCCGCACTGCCATCGGCGTCAAAATATAGTGCACCCGTAATATTGTCATAGATAAATCGTTGATCGCTTGTGGTTGCAGATATTCCAATTGTAAACTGATTAGGGAAAAGTGAACCTATTGAGAACCTTGGAGATGTTTCGATTATAAACGGACTACCGTATGATAATGATAACGATGACTGCGATAACTCGTTCTCAAAACCAGCAGCCGATACCTGAATTATTTCATTGGTGGCGTTGAAGTCATAAATAGTATCAACACTTCCATAATAACTATTGAAAACAAACGTATCAGTACCAGCTCCTCCAATTAGACTATCATTACCATTGCCACCTGTGAGGATATCATTACCATCATCCCCAGAGAGTAGGTTATTGCCTGAATAGACACCAGCACTCAAGCTATCATTACCTGCACCGCCAATAATCGTATCATTGTCACCATTGCCACGATTGCCATAGAGCGTATCGTTGCCATTGCTCCCCACAATGTTGTCATCGTACTCTGTACCTGAGATATTTAATCGCTCGATATTCTTGTAGCTAACCCCATCCGTGCCTGCCGTAATTGAGCCAATGTTAGTACTGGCATTGTATGTCGTTGTGATTCCTCCGGTAGAAAAGTTAAGATTAACGGAGTACAAATCGTCACCCTTACCCCCATCTATCGTATCATTGCCACTGTTACCACCATTGTAATCATCATTGCTCCCGGAGAGCGTATCGTTGCCATCGTTCCCCACAATGTTGTCATCGTACTCTGTACCTGAGATATTTAATCGTTCGATATTCTTGTAACTAACGGTATTCGTGCCGGCTGTAATTAGGCCAATGTTAGTACTGGCATTGAATGTGGTTGTGATTCCTTTGCTAGCAAACCTGTAATTGCCGGACAACACATCGTCACCCTTACCCCCATCTATCGTATCTTTGCCACTACCACCTGTGGAGAGTGTATCGTCGCCATCGTTCCCCACAATGTTATCATCGTACTGTGAACCTGAGATATTTAATTGTTCGATATTCTTGTAGCTAACGCTATTCGTGCCCGCCGTAATTAAGCCAACCTTAGTACTGGCATTAAATGTCGTTGTGATCCCCCCTGTAGCATAATAGCTGTAATCGATGGACAACAAATCGTCACCCTTACCCCCATCTATCGTATCTTTGCCACCATTGCTCCCAGAGAGTGTATCGTTGCCATTGCTTCCCACAATGTTGTCATCGGACTGTGAACCTGAAAAATTGTACTCTGAACCTGAAATATTTAATCGTTCTATATTCTTGTAGCTAACGCTATATGTGCCCATCGTAATTGAGCCAATGTTAGTAGTGGCATTGAATGTTGTCGTGATTCCTGCGGTAGGATTGCCAAAATTGACGGACAACACATCGTTACCCTTACCTCCATCTACCGTTTGTGTCACCAAATCAGAATCAGAGGGGTCATTATATTCGGATAAGAAGCTTAGATAGAAGGCATCATTACCATCGCCGCCAGAGAGCAGATTATCGCCTGTCGAACCGCTAGCATCTAAGGTATCATCACCAGCGCCACCGTTAAGGGTGTTATTGCCAGACGCGACAGAGTTGTTGTAGAAGTCGCCACCTCGAGTCTCATAGCCAGAGATGTTAAGAAAATCATTGCCATCGCCCCCAAAAAGCAGGTTATCGCCTCTTGAACCGCTAGCACCCAAGGTATCATCACCAGCACCACCATTGAGGGTGTTATTGCCAGACGCGACAGAGTTAGTGGAGGTGTAGTAGTACTGACCGGAACTTCCAGACTCATAGCCAGAGATGTCAAGAGAATCATTACCATCGCCCCCAGAAAGCAGGTTATTGCCCTTTGAACCCCTAGCACTCAAGGTATCGTTACCTGCACCACCGTTGAGGGTATTATTTCCTAACCAGAGAAGATCGTATGCGTACAAGGGGCCGGAGTCGTACTGGTAGCCAGAGGCAAAGAGAAAATCATTGCCATCGCCCCCAAAGAGCAAATTATCGCCTAGTGAATAGTCAACATTCAAGGTATCATTACCAGCACCACCGTTGAGAGTATTATTGCCCGCACCACCCCTCAAAAGATCGTTGCCACTTTTGCCATCAATGATGTCATCACCCCCTTGACCATTAATCACATCATCTGAGTTGTCAAAGCCGTTAACATTATTGTCGAGGTCATTAAGAAAGGTGACAGTGTTCTTTTTGAAGATAGTGCTTTGGGTAGAGTTGGCATTGAAGACATCAAAGCTATCTGTGATGGTAGTTTGCCCATAAAAAAGAATATTGCCCACGTCTACAGTGGCTCCTGTAGATAAGCTTAGGTTATCCAGGTTTTCCAGAGCGAAGTTTTCCAGGATGAGTTTGCGACTACCAAACACCCCAGAAAAGGTGATTTCCAGATTGTTGCCATTCTGAGTCAACAGCAGATTTTTGGCAGTCAAGCCTACACCTTGAAATGTTAGGGTGTCTACTTCCCCAATGACTGCTGCTGCCGGGTTTGTCCCTTTACCTACGGCACCGAAATCAGCAATCTTACTATTGTTGTAAAGGAAAGAGTTGTAAACAAATTTATCTTTACCACCGCCACCTGTGAAGATATTTTTGCCATTGCCATCTATGAGGATATCATCGCCATTACCACCGTTGAGGGTATTATTACCAAAAGCGCCAGAAACGGAAAGAGAATCATTGCCATCGCCCCCAAAGAGGAGGTTATCGGCTGGTGAATTGCTAGCATCCAAGGTATCTTCACCAGTACCACCGTTAAGGGTGTTTTTGTCAGCCGAGTCTTGTTGCGGGAAGGAGTATTGCTGATCGGGAGAGGAGCTAGAGACGGAGAGAAAATCATTGCCATCACCCCCATTCAGTAGCTTATCGCCTGATGAATCGCTACCACTCAAGGTATCGTCACCAGCACTACCAATGAGAGTATCATTTCCTGCTACACCACCCCTCAAAACGTCATTGCCACCTTTACCGTCAATGATGTCATCACCTCCTTGACCATTAATCACATCATCTGAGTTGTCAAAGCCATTGACATTGTTGTCGAGGTCGTTAAGGAAGGTGACTGTGTTCTTGTTAAAGATAGTGCTTTGGGTCGAGTCGGCATTGAAGACATCAAAGCTGTCTGTGATACTAGTTTGCCCATCAAACACGATATTGCCAACCTGGGCTAAATTGTCTAGGTTTTCCAGGGCAAAGTTTTGCAAGACTACTTTGACACCACCTTTCCCTTCAAAGGTGATTTCTAAATTTTTACCATTTTGAGTTAATTGCAAATTTCTGGCAGTGAATTGTTCATCTCCTGTAAATTGCAAGGTATCTGCTTCAGCAATTACCGATGCTAATGGGTTTGAGTTTTTACCAATGCCACCGAAATCAGTGATGGTAATGATACCAGAAGCGCCCTTGCCGCCAGCGTAAACAAATTTATCCTTGCCGCCGCCACCAGTTGTCAAGTCATTAACATAACTAATTACCTTATCGTAATAAAAGGTGTCATTCCCATTGCCACCGTTAAGGGTGTTATTACCATAGAAGATATAGGAGTTAGAGGTTGAGACAATATCGTTAGAGGTCAAAAAAGTATCATTACCATCGCCTCCAAAGAGCAAGTTATTGCCTGATGAATGTTCAGCATTCAATGTATCATCACCAGTGCCACCGTTGAGGGTAGTATTGCCTGATGAATAGTCAATATTCAAGTAATCGTTACCAGCATCGCCGTTGAGGATGTCGTAGCTTCTCTTACCATATAGTTTATCGTCACCTGCTAAACCATTAATCAGGTCATCACTCGTTGTCCCATAGAGAGTATCATTACCGTTAGTGCCATTAATATTTGCCATAATCTTTCTACCTATCTAAATCGATTTTTTCAGTAACTTTCAGTTCTAAACCTACGGTTTGTACATTTTTAGGGTACAAAGAATTTAGCGAAATTTGACATTTTTGGCATACTTTCATTTCTTCCCTCTGGAAGAAAAGTAATATTTCTCTACGATTCACCTTATTTCAAGGCTTTTACGTAGTAATTATCCAACTATTCTCTTAACTATCTAAGATCGCCTGCGGTTTTTGCTAGCATACGCATTAAGCAAAAATTGTTAGAAGTTGCTAGAATTACAAACGCAGACATGATCCAACTTAGCCAAGAACACTTGCAAATCATCCGCACCCATGCCGAAAGCACTTACCCAGATGAGTGCTGTGGTATAATTTTGGGCTATCTGGCTAGTGAGGGCAAAACTGTGGTAGAAGTCATGCCAACAGAAAATGCTTGGAATACAGAAGCGGCGGCTGAATTTCCAGGGGAAGGCACAACAGAAAGTAAAAGACGGCAATATACGATCGCACCCGAAGTTATGCTAAAAACACAAAGGGAAGCACGCGATCGCTCATTGAACATTATCGGCATTTTTCATTCTCATCCAGATCATCCTGCTATACCCTCAGAATGCGATCGCCTATACGCTTGGCAGGGATACTCGTATATAATAGTTTCCGTCCAAAACGGCAAAGCTGGAGAACTACAAAGCTGGAGCCTTGATGATACTCATCAGTTTCAAATAGAGGCAATTGAAAATATAAAATAACTGGCTTAGTTTAAAGACAGTCACTCATCGCGGTTTTCGCCGCTATCACAGATGAAAATTCGTCTTTCCCACTCCTATCTCCATATAATATCATGTCCGCCAAATTACCCATAATAAAAGAACCCCACCCCCAACCCCTCCCCGCCTGCGGGGAGGGGAGACAAAGCACAGCTTTGGCGGGGTGGGGTTCTTCGGGTTTAATAAGCAATCAAGCGGACATGATATAAGATCCAGTTTTTCGATAGGATTAATATTCCGCTTTCCTACATCATAAACTGCTATGCTCAATCCCAATCTGGACGAAATCCAGTTGACCAAAGACGATTACGAACGCTACTCCCGACACCTGATTTTACCGGAAGTAGGACTAGAGGGACAGAAGCGCCTGAAAGCCGCTAGTGTAATGTGTATCGGTACAGGTGGACTCGGTTCACCACTACTTTTATATTTGGCGGCGGCGGGTATTGGACGCATCGGAATTGTCGATTTTGATATTGTCGATACTTCTAATCTGCAACGCCAAGTAATTCACGGGACATCCTGGGTGGGTAAACCTAAGATTGAATCGGCAAAAAACCGCATTCACGAGATTAACCCCTATTGTCAGGTTGATTTATACGAAACTCGTCTGACTTCCGAAAACGCCCTAGAACTTATTCAACCTTACGATATCGTCGTGGATGGTACTGATAACTTCCCCACCAGATATCTAGTTAACGATGCCTGCGTATTGCTGAATAAGCCCAACGTCTACGGTTCAATTTTACGCTTTGAAGGGCAAGCTACTGTATTTAATTACGCAGGTGGCCCGAATTATCGTGACCTTTTCCCAGAACCACCACCACCAGGAATGGTTCCTTCTTGTGCAGAAGGTGGCGTATTGGGAATTTTGCCAGGAATTATTGGTTTAATCCAAGCAACCGAAACTGTTAAAATCATTCTGGGACAAGGCAACACTCTCAGTGGGCGATTGCTGCTATACAACGCCTTGGATATGAAATTTCGGGAGTTGAAGCTGCGTCCGAACCCGATTCGCCCAGTGATTGAAAAGCTGATAGACTACGAAGAATTCTGCGGGATTCCACAAGCTAAGGCAGAGGAGGCAAAACAGCAGATGGAAAGTCAAGAAATGACCGTCAAGGATTTGAAAGAGTTGCTGGATAGCGGTGCGAAAGATTTTGTACTGCTGGATGTCCGCAACCCCCATGAGTACGACATTGCCAAGATTCCGGGTTCAGTTTTGGTGCCCTTACCAGACATTGAAAATGGCAATGGTGTTGCTAAGGTGAAGGAAATATTAAACGGTCATCGTTTAATTGCTCATTGTAAAATGGGCGGGCGATCGGCAAAAGCTCTCGCCATCCTTAAGGAATCCGGGATTGTCGGGACAAATGTTAAAGGCGGAATTACCGCTTGGAGTCGAGAAATCGATCCTTCAGTTCCAGAGTATTAACAAAGACAGGCAGGAGGCACAAGGAAGGGTTAAAGGGGAAGGGTGAAAGGGGAAAGGAGAATATCTGTCCTTTTCCCTTTAACCTTTTCCCTTTCCCCCTCTTCTTCTGCCGTGAGCAGAGCGAGTTTGCAGTTTAAATCCCCACTTCCCATCTGCTGATGACCTTTTTGGAATTAAAAATTAAAAGTTAAAAATTAAAAATTTTTCTATTTTTAATTAATTAATTTTGGTACAGAGCTAACAATGATAGATAGCGTAGTGTTAGCGAGGCCACGTACTCCTGCAAAGAAGCAAGCTAGGCGCAGCGTCTCGTAGAGAGCGTCTTGAAATTTTTAATTAATAATTTTTAATTTTTAATTGGAGCGAAGCGACTTGACTACCTCGAAATCTCATCTGAATATTTTATGGGTGCAAGTTTGGGTGTTGGCAGCTGTGCAGGGAGCAATTACCCTCTCGTGGTTAATTTATAATATCTATTTACCGCAACTTTTGACTCAGTTTAGTTTTCCTGCTTCACTGGCAGTTGGTTTGGTGCTAGTCGAAAATGCTTTGGGTGCGGTGCTGGAACCAGTGATGGGTGGACTTTCAGACCAAGCTAGGCGCTGGGTAGGAACTCGGTTTCCTTTTATCTCAGTAGGTATGATTCTGGCATCGGCTTTGTTTATTGCTATACCATGCGTTGTAAGTTTGATCCCGCCTACTACCGTCATGCGATCGCTCTTACCTATAGTATTGGTAGCTTGGGCATTGGCAATGACAATATTTCGCTCTCCAGCTATGTGCCTGTTGGGGATGTATTCTAAGCCAGCCCAGTTACCTTTAACAGCAAGTTTTGTCACTTTAACAGGCGGTGTGATTGGAGCTTTTAAACCAATAAGCTACAAGTTTATTCTGAGTTTAGGCCCAGTTTATACCTTTGCGATCGGTTCTTTTGTGATGCTGGGGGCGGCGGCTGTGTTTCGCTTAGTCAATCCCCCAGAAGTACCAGTAGATAGACACCAAGCAGAAACAGTAAAGTTGCCCTTAGAGAAATTGGCGTTGATTTTAGGAACTGGTTTTGGTGTCGCCTGGGGTATCCGATTTCTCATGGATGTCTTGGGTAAAGTACTCAAGACCCAACTGAATACTGATAATATTGATATGCAAATGGTTTGGATTGGAATAGCGATCGCAATTGCCAGCATACCAGCAGGAATTTTTGCCGTTAAAATTGGTAATAGTCAAGCAATGCTTTGTGGGATCTGTGCAATCATCCCTTCGTTATTGATAATGATATCTCTGGGCGCACAAATTCCAATAATTGTGTTGATCGTTGCGAGCTTTAGTTTAATTGTCAACGGGGCAATTCCTTTTGCTTTAGGGCAAGTACCCCAGCGATGGGCGGGATTAGGAATTGGGATGTATTTTGGTGGGTTTGCTTTAGCTATGAGTTTGTTTGGCGTTATATTTCCCCAACTGCAAGTAATAACACCTTTTTTTGGTGCTGTTGGGGGTGGATTAGCATTTTTGTTAGCTGGTATTTGTATTGCGATAAGTGGCATTTCTGAAACGCAAAGGAACGCAGAGGTTTAACGCAGAGGGACGCAAAGTTATCTTCTGCGTCCCTCTATGTATGAATTACGAATTACGAATTACGAATTAGCTACGGGTTTAACTTGACTCAACAAATCGTGCAGTTTTTCGCCTTCAATGACCTCTGTTTCTAAGAGTTGAGTAGCGATCGCTTCTAGCAAGTCTCGATTCTGTCTGAGAATCTCTAGGGCTTGTTCATGGGCTGTTTCCACGATTTCCTTGACTTCGATATCAATCGCTTTCGCTGTATCTTCACTTACCAATCTCCGAGGATTCGGTGCACCATTACCCAAAAATGCTGCTTGTTGTCCTTGTTGATAAGCTAATGGCCCTAAGACTTTGCTCATACCATAAGCTGTTACCATCCGTTCTGCCAAGTCAGTTGCTCGTTGCAAATCGTTGGAAGCACCTGTGGTAATACTGTTAAACACAACCTCTTCGGCGGAACGTCCACCCAACAAAGTTGCAATCTGACCCCGCAGTTCATCTTCATTCATCAAAAAGCGGTCTTCAGTTGGTAATTGCAGAGTGTAGCCCAAAGCAGCCATCCCACGAGGAATAATCGAAATCTTTTCTACACGACCGTTTCCGGTTGTCAGCGCCCCGACCATTGCGTGACCAACTTCATGGTATGCAACAATCTTTTTCTCAGTCTCGTTCATCACGCGACTCTTCTTCTCTAAACCGGCGACTACCCGCTCAATTGCTTCGGCAAAGTCTTCTTGAGCAACCTTTTCACGCAGATTGCGCGCTGCCAATAATGCAGCTTCGTTCACCAAGTTTGCCAAATCTGCGCCAGCAAAACCAGGAGTACGAGTAGCGATCGCTTTTAAATCTACATCATCTCCTAATTTTACCTTTTGAGCGTGAATCTTGAGAATTGCTTCACGGCCAGATAAATCGGGACGGTCTACCAACACTTGGCGGTCAAAACGGCCTGGACGCAGCAATGCCGGGTCTAGGGTTTCCGGGCGGTTAGTCGCTGCTAGTACAATTACCGTTGCATCCCCAGCTGCAAACCCATCCATCTCAGTTAGTAATTGGTTGAGGGTTTGTTCGCGCTCATCGTTACCACCGTAGAAGCCGTTACTGCTACGAGACTTACCGATCGCATCCAATTCATCAATGAATACAATACAGGGAGCTTGTTTTTTAGCCTGTTCAAACAAATCCCGCACTCTGGAAGAACCGACACCGACAAACAATTCGACAAACTCGGAACCAGAAATACTGAAGAATGGAACTCCTGCTTCTCCTGCTACGGCTTTCGCTAGCAGTGTCTTACCAGTACCTGGAGGGCCAACTAACAACACACCTTTGGGAATCCTAGCGCCAATTTGCGTAAACCGTGCCGGAGTCTTCAGGAAATCTACAATTTCCACTAACTCAGTTTTTGCTTCTTCTACCCCAGCCACATCTGCAAAGGTGATTTTTGCGGATTCGCCTTCAACGTAAACCTTAGCTTTGCTTTTACCAATGGAAAGGGCACCTTGAGGGCCACCGCCACCAGCACCACGTGCAAGAAAGAACTGCCAAATCCCAATAAAAATCAGTGGTGGAATCACCCAACTTAACAGGGTTGTAAACCAAGTATTTTTGGGTGGCGGTGTAGCAGCAAACTCAACTCCCTTTTCTTCTAAGAGTTTGGGTAACTCCAAATCAAAGATGGGTGTAGTTGCAAACACCTGACCCGGCTCGGCATTTTCTGTTTTTATTTGGTAGAGGATCTGGTTTTGACCAACGGAAACGCGGTTGACTTCCCCTTCCTGTACTTGATGAATAAACAAGCTGTAAGGAACACCAGTCGGGCCAGAAGCAAATAAATTAGGCAAAAATAAATTTAAGAGCAAGAATAGCCCTGATACTGCCAGTAATATATTAGCGACGATCCGAAACCGAGGTGACTTAGGCTGTTCTTTAATTCCCATAAATGTTACCAATCCTGAAATAATGAAACTAACTTGAAAATTGTGTATGGGGCATAGGGCATAGGGCATTGGGCATTGGTTTTACCCATTCTCCTCTGTTTCTCATTTTCCTTAACGCTTTGAGAAACTTGATTAAAGACTGGTCAAAAATGCTGGTATATTCGCATCTGAGCAATGTCTACGATGGGCTGTAAGGCTCATGATGCTCGTTAGCCCTTACATCTCTTTGGGAGAAGACTCGCTAACGATAAGGCAAAGTTATTCGGCTTGTCTGGGTCTTCAAGTATACTATTGTTTCTCATAATT
This sequence comes from Nostoc sp. DedQUE04, assembly GCF_034530995.1. Lineage (NCBI taxonomy): Bacteria > Bacillati > Cyanobacteriota > Cyanophyceae > Nostocales > Nostocaceae > Nostoc > Nostoc sp. DedQUE04. The sequence goes on from NZ_JAVRCA010000007.1 coordinate 86,376, forward strand.
TCTCCCATTTAGCAATGTTTGCAGTATTTTTTTACTTATTTATGTAACTAAACTTAACAATTTAATTAATCTTTGGGAACTAACGAGCAAATACGGTTTACCGTACTCAAAAAATATGCAGAGATTGGGAGATGCAAATAGAAATCCCCCACAAAGAGTTATTTTGAAGCCTTTGTGGAGTTTTCCTTGTTCCAATCTGGAATTTTTATCAAGTCATTCTACTCTGAACTTTGGAACTGCGTTCTCCATATATGCGGTTCCTCTAGCCATTAATGTCCATCATGTGACCAGTGGGGGCGATCGCTAGATAATTTAATCACACCGTAAGAACGCCCAACTTGCCATAAAGTAGAATTTTCATAACTCGTTCGTGGCTGATTGATGCTGACTGTCGTTCCGTTAGCGTTTTTGATATTTAAGGTTCCTGACCAAGTAATTTCCCAATCAATTGCTAATCTTTGGGTATGACGAGAGGTAAGAACAGGTCGAAAAGCAATATTATAAGCAGACACCATTTCTTTAGCAGCTTGGACAGAACCAGCATTGGTGTAATGTAGCCAATTAATATCTACATTAGGCATCGGTGGAACATCTTTGGCAGCAATTTCATTATTGCTAATACGAAAAGCATAATGCATTAAATAAGCTCGTTCTGAAGGGCGAAATACTGAAGATATATCGATATTAGCTCCGGCATTTTTTAAGGCTTGCTCAAAAGCTTGTACTTTTTGACGAAAGGGAGAAGCTAAATCATCAATTGAGTCGCTGTCTGGGAAAAAATTAACCCAGGCTTTTCCACTCAGTCGTTGTCTTAATCTTTTGGCATATTCAGTTATGTTGTCTAAAGCCAACTCCAAATCAATGCCAAGCTTGGTTTTTGTTGTATTAGAAATCTGTTGAGCTAACTCGGCTCGAAAATTGACGTCTCTGATTTTATAAGTTTCGGCTAGTCCTTTTGTACTGTTGGGGCCAAAGTCTCCATCAGCTACTAACGGCGGATTCAAACGACCGATCGCTGTTAAACTTTTTTGTAAATCTTTGACCTCATTTACTCCAAAGTTAAGATAGGTTAAGAATTTATTCCCGGCATCGGTGTAGATAGCAAAATAAATTGCAAAACCTTGCTCTAGCGCTTTTTTATAAGTAGCTGTATCGACAATTCCCGTTACTGTTAAAGCATTACTAGTCTGATAATCACGCGTTGCTTGAGTTGTAATATTCCCAAAATCCCCATCAACGGCAGCAATCGGGAAGTCATAATCTAAAAGAAATTTCTGCCAAGCAGTTACAATTGGCCCTTCGGATTTTTTCTGGAGAGTCGGAAGTTGCAAAGCTTGAAGTTTAAAGCTCATAGTTTTTCTTGGATGAAACAATTGTTTTGAGTTAATTTCTCTGTCACTATTCGTCGTATAATTTAAGTTACTACCGCTGCCAATTTGGTATCTCGTACTTCATGAGAGCGATTGGAGTTCAATAAACGCTGTTTTGCAAAACCCACTTTGGATTATAACATCCGCAGTTATATTAGATTTTCTCAGGCGATCGCTCATCATCGTATATATAAACGCCTCTATCCTTTTGTTCTTTCTGTAATATCTTACGGTTCCAGTGCTACACGTAATACGTTAATTAAATTCATCCTATCAGGTGAGTCTAATGGGTGAGGTACAACAAACACCAAGTATTGTACCTTGAGGCTATCAAATGGTTGTTTAGCACCCCAATTTCTCGGCTCAAAAATTAGGAAGTAGATAATGACTGTAAACCAAATTATTGGAGATTCAAAAAATAATATTTTTGCAAACCTTGGTAAACATTTTTTTGCCTGGATGATGGCTTCAAGTAGTAGCAAATATGATAAAATTGTCAGCGATCGCAAACGTTCTCTTTTTGCTAATCTCCAAGGTAAAGTTTTAGAAATTGGCCCCAGAACAGGCGCTAACTTACCCTATTATCCTAAAGATATCCATTGGATAGGAATCGAGCCAAATTCACATAGGCATTCTTCTCTTCAAAAACAAGCAGAAAAACTGGGTTTAAATATCGACCTCCGCATTGGTAATGCCGAATGGTTAGATGCCGAAGATAACAGCATCGATACTGTTGTTAGTACATTATTTTTATGCTATGTGCCGAATATAGATTATACATTGCAGGCAATTTTAAGAGTACTTAAACCAGGCGGACGCTTCTTATTTATTGAACATGTCGCCGCACCTCAAGGAAGTTTATTGCGACAAGTACAAAACACAATTAGTCCAATTGGGAAAGCAATAGGTGATGGTTGTCATCCAGATAAAGAAATTTGGATAGCATTAGGAAAGGCTGGTTTTAGTAGCATCAATTATGAGCGATTTGATGCGCAATTGCCAATTGTTAGTCCTCATATTATCGGCGTAGCAACAAAATAAAAGTATGAATAAACCCCCGGCTTAAGTCGTGGGGTTTATCAGGTTTTCCAGCAGAGATTTTATGGATTCTCGCGCAGGAAAGTATCAATATCATTTAGTTCCTGCTGATTGAGGCGAAATTCTCCAGCACCAATGATTCCTTCTACCTGCTTAGGATTGCGTCCGCCAACGATCGCCGCAGTCACCGCCGGATTATTTAAAGTCCAAGCGATCGCTACTTCACCTGGCGAGCGATCGTGTTGTTTACCAATGTGTTGCAACACCTCGACTAGCTTCAGGTTACGAGATAGACGTGGCTCCTGAAATTCATTACTGTTTTTGCGCCAATCATTATCTGGGAAATTAGCAACTCGCTCAGGTGTCATCTTTCCTGTGAGCAAGCCAGATTGCATAGGTGAATAAACAATCACACCTATGTTATTTTCCTTACAAAAAGGCAGAATCTCCTTTTCGACATCCGGCTTTACCAGCGAATAAGGCGGTTGCAATGATGTAACTGGTGCAATCTCTTGGATACGTTTCAACTGTTCGACATTGAAATTGGAAACTCCGATATAGCGAACCTTACCCTCATCCTTGAGCTTGGCCAAAGTTGTCCAGCCTTCTTCGATTTCTGAGTCAGGGTTGGGCCAGTGGATTTGGTAAAGGTCGATGGTTTCAATGTCTAGTCGGCGCAGACTGGCTTCAACCTCCCGCCGCAAAGAATCCGCTTTCAGACTGCGAGCAATTTCGCCCTTTTCATCCCAGATCATTGAGCATTTCGTGAAAATGTAAGGGCGACTAGATCGACCTTTGAGCGCCTTAGCAACAACCTCTTCAGAATGCCCTAAACCATAAATAGCTGCGGTGTCAATCCAATTAACGCCGAGGTCAAGAGCGCGATCGATCGCTGCGATCGATTCTTGGTCATCTTGCTCTCCCCAGCCAAAAGCCCATTCACCGCCACCAATCGCCCAAGCACCAAAGCCGATTGGGGTAATGTTAAGCTCTGAATTGCCAAGCTGTTTGGTTTGCATATCTACCTTCTGCAAGAATTTTTGAGTCAATTGCTACTTTAAGCTGCAAATATTTTCTCAACAGCTATCTGAGGTGTGAATTAGTACTGGTGCAAATATGACAGGCGATCGCTACTTGTATAGGATTACTAAATCTCAAATATTGTGTTTATACACACTACTTATACACTAAACTTGCTCAAAGATAGTAAAAGTTGTCAGTGCCGAGCAAAATAGAGAAGTAATATGTCAGAAGATTTAAAAGGCAAAGTTGCGCTGATCACAGGTGCAAATAAAGGTATTGGATATGAGATTGCCCGCCAATTAGGTTCTAGAGGTGCTACTGTTCTTGTTGGTTCAAGAGATATAGGACGTGGTGAAGAAGCGGCGAATAAACTTCGTCTTAACCAGATCGATGCCCAAACAATTCAACTTGATGTGAGTGACCAAAAAACAATCGACTCTGCGGCTAAACAAATCGAGAGCGAATTTGGAAAACTTGATATTCTTGTGAACAATGCTGGAATAATAAGTGATGGCGATCGCCTTCCACCTAGTCAAGTTGATATTGAAACACTGCGACATACTTATGAAACGAATGTATTTGGAGTGTTTGCAGTTACAAAAGCGTTGTTGCCACTTTTAAAGAAGTCAGAAGCAGGGCGAATAGTGAATTTATCAAGTGGTTTAGGTTCTCTGACTCAAAACTCCGATCCAAATTATGAATTCGCTAATTCTAAGCTTCTTGCTTATAACTCATCCAAGACAGCAGTGAATGCAATCACAGTTTTATTGGCTGCTGAACTTAAAGATACCCCAATTAAAATCAATGCTGCCGATCCTGGTTTTACAGCAACTGACATTAATCAATACCAAGGGTATCGCACTGTTGAACAGGGTGCGATCGCAGCAGTAAGACTTGCTACTCTACCTGATGATGGTTCTAGCGGAGGATTTTTTGATGAAAACGGTGTGGTTCCTTGGTAAAAACTAGAGGGTATTGGGCATGGGTTATTTCCCTTATTCCCTTATCTCATCGTACCTCTACGGGAAAGCAAGCTAAGTGCAGTGTCTGTTTGCGACATACTACGCAAACGTACAAAGTGTTACGAATTACGAATTACGAATTACGAATTACGAATTACCAAACCTACCGAATATTAACCTCTTGCAAGTAATTTACTTCTTGAAGAGATTCAATTTTAGTAACTGACTTTTTCGGAACAAATAAATTTGTTCTTTTTGCAGAAGCTATCTTTTGATAGTCAGCTACCACGCGTTGTTTTTGAGTATACTCATTCAATTTGACTTGAGCTTGAGCATAAACTAAAGTATCGTTGGGAATATTTTGGAGAAATTTTACAGCTCGATCGAAATCACCAATAGATGCTTTTTTATAGGCTTTCTGTAAAAAGTAGGCTGCTCTGATCTGCCGTTTTCGATTATATTCAGCTAACTTGTCTTGAACTAAAGCCCCGGCACGACTTTCTTGAGGAATTTGACGTAGATATTGTAAGGCGGCAGAAAAATCTTTGTCAGCAGCTTTTTCGTAAGCTTTTGCTAATAAATCTTGCGTCTGTAATTCAATGTTGACAGATGCTTTTTGAACTATTTTATCTGTTTTAGATTGCCAATATAAAATTTTGGGAACTTTCGCAGCAGCATGAAGAACATCTGACCATCTGCTCTCTTGAAAAGCTAGTTGTGCTATTTCGTATTGCTGTGCAGCTACTTGCCATTGTTCTTGCCATTCTTCAATTGTAGCTTGCGCTTCTGGATAAACATTGCTGTGAGAAGGGATTGATTTAGCAAGTGCGATCGCTTCTTCTAAATCTCCGGCTTGATATTCTTTTGTGGCTTTATATAAAGTATCTGTTTCTGAATATGCAGGCGCAGTATTAACTAAAGAATATACACCAAATCCCATCACTAAAGAATTAGCTGCCAATCCTACTTTCATTCCCGTTAATAATGGGGATAATTTTCCAGATGCAGAATTTTTCGCTACTTCTAGGGAAAATTGAGAATCTTCCTCTAATGTTTCTGATGGCTGAGGTTCCCAGATTATTTGTTTGAGTACCCGCAACACTTCACCCGCAGACTGAAAGCGGTCTTGGTAATTGTAGCGGATCATTTGGCTGAGAACAGCAGCTAAATAATCGTTAACTGGCGTGTTTTGAGAACGCCAAAAAATTTCATTAGTAGAAGGATCGGTTTTTAATTGTAGTGGTTCTAGCCCTGTTAAAGCCTGAATAGCAATCATACCCAAAGCATAAATATCACTGTTGGGCTGTGTCTGACCAATAAATTGTTCTGGCGGTATGTATCCCAATGAAGTGACGGGAATTCTATAAATGGGCAATTCTGCACCTATGCCAAAATCGATCGACTGGATTGAGCCAAAGTCAATCATAACTAACTTGTTATCAACAGTACGTCTAATCAAGTTTTCCGGCTTGATATCGCAATGGATAACGCCTTGAGAGTGAACAAATTCTAGAATACCTAAGACATCTATCAAAAATTTTACAACTTCGCTCTCACTCCACAGACAGCCCCATTGGCTATCGATGGGCAATTCCGCAGTTAGCGCATGTCCTTCAATACACTCTTGCACTATATAAAATCGCTCGTTTTCTTCAAAACAGGCGATAAATTCAGGAATTTGGTCATGGCTTCCTAGAAGCTTGAGGGTTTGGGTTTCAGTCAGAAACAGTAACCTCAACATCTCCAAATAGCCAGATTCGGAACTGCTAACTTTAATCTGCTTAATAACGCATTTGGGATTCTCTGGATAATCTACATCTACAGCAATGTATGTTTGTCCAAACACCCCTGCACCGAGGCTTTGGACAACTTGGTAACGCCCTTGTAGTAATTTACCGATTATGTGGTGGGTCATGACCTGGTTACTCAGTAAGTCCTTTTATCTAGTTTTTCTGACATTCCCTCCTGTTTCCGGAATACTTTAGAAATAAATAACCAGAATTTTGACACTAAAATATAAGTTAATTTTTTTTAAGTATTTTTGCGTATAAAAAACATTTTTTTAGGAAAAAAATACTTCGCAAACAAAATGCCTTTGTTGGGTTGCGCTTTGCTTCACCCAACCTACAATTTTTCTTAACTTTTAAGTAAGTCGGTGCAATAAAACCAAACTGTGTGAAGGAAAGTAAATAAGCCTTAAACTCTTTCTCCCCCTGCCCCCTGCCTTATCCCAATAATTATTTACGCCGACCTACTTACCCTTTCCCCTTGACTTAGCAATTTCTTGTCTAATCTTGAGTCTTTTGTTGATATATTTGCGGCGCAAGAATCACTTGAATTTGCTTTTCGTGGCATTTTTGAGAAAAAACGCTAATTTGCTCGGACTCGCCTCCTTCAATTGACAAAGATTGCAAAAATCCTTGAAATCCTAAAAAAGCTAATTCATAGATAGCTTTTTGAGTAAAAGCACCTTCAAAATAGCCCGTGTGGGTATCAACACCTTGAGGATCTATATTCTTAAAAGACTTCCGAATAAATGCCAAGGTGAGGAAAATATAATTCCCAAAATTTATCGCTGGCTTTTGGATGGCAGAACTAACTATTCCGATCTGCTTCATCCGGTCATCTTTATAATCTGTACAGTCAAAATATGTAAATAAATCTGCGGGTTGTACCAAGTTTTCTGACATTTCAGTTATCTCTTCAAGTTTTCTATGTTCGCTACTAGAAGAACGAATTTCTAAATATTTATAAGGATTATCAAGTCTGTAACCTTTGCCATAGTCTTGTTTGTGTAAATTAACAACTCCATATCTGGGTGTGTGACCCACTGAATCATTTTTATTGTTGAAATGTTTAACTGTTATATTGCCAAGCCTGTACCCACTAATACGAGTTCGCGCTGGGAAACTAAAATAATTTGCGGCAGTAGAGGTAAATCGTAATGCTAGGTCGCCTTCATTACAAAATATATAAGCTTCTTCACAACGACGTAAAGAAGAACGAAGAAAATTAGCACGTCCTGGCAAGATACTTTCTACAGGGATATCAGGTGCAACTAATACAAGTCTGCCTAATCTAAATACATTACCAATATCCGAATTCGGTTTTTTATTAATAGATTTAACATCAAAAACATCAGAGAGAATCCGAATTATATCTGTTACTACAAAACACCCCATACTATGACTAATAAAAGATAATTTAATACGCTTATTTGGGGGAAGTTTTGCTGTATAATCCAACTGTCTGATCAATTCAACTAAATCTGTAGTTCCATAATTACTTGCTCTGTAAATATCACGAAAATAAGTAGATATCCTGAGAATAATTAGTGTAAAGATAATTGAAGATACAATACCAGATAAAATTAACATCGCTGTGAAAAAGTGGACAGCACTATTACTCAAAATATTTAGGAATAATAAAGCTATGGCAGAGCATATACTAATTGTTAGTCCCAAAACTAAATTAATAGCTAGTAAAGTTGGTAAAGAACTAAGTGCGTTGATTAGCTTTTGCCCAAAGGAACCGGACTCATCCGTTTTTATAGGATTTTCTGATGGCCATCTGTATCCGATAAAAATATATTTATTTGGTTGTTCAATATGCGTATTAACATATTCATAAATCTTTTTACACCCCGTCTCTGTATCCGATGGTGTAGAACTATATCCATGAATATTTATAATTATTTCTGGGTCAGGGCTTGATTGCAAACTTTTAGAAATTTTCTTAATCAAGTCTTGGGCTGAAGGTTCAGCTCCTCCATCATTGATATTAAAAAACTTTTTATTCGCAACTGATGAGAAATACCTATGAGAATTGTCTTCTTCTGTCTCAACGTTCAGTTTCGCAGTACTAACTACTAAATAACCAGGTATTTTTTCTTGATTATTTTTTTTAAATTCGTAAATTTTATACGGTTGATTGTCTGGCAGACTCTGATTATCAGGATAGGTCATTAGGTCTATTTCCTTTCACAATTTATATTCAGTATATCGCGATCGCTTTTTGGTGATATCGGGTCAGCCTGCTTAGATACTGAGTGAACTCAGTACTTATATGAGTTATCTATAAGCCAACTCTGACCCATACCATTACTGCTTGATGGTCATTAAAAGCTATAGCCTTATTCACCATAGCTTAAAGTTATTCAAGCGTGCCATTCAAGTATGAGCCAGCGTTGGATAGTCGGAAGTTTGTGGTAGTGTAATGAAACAAGGGGGGTTGATGCCTCACCTTGATATAAATTATACCGAGTATCAGATTAACTAAATAATTCTTTTTACCGAAAGTTTTTTGGGTTTAAAGTTTGATTTTTATGGAGAATTATCAGTTTCAGGGAGAACAATTGTAATTCCATATTTTGGAGCAGTTGCTAATATCCTGTCAATCAATTCTTGAGTTATAGGTAACGGTGGAACTGATGAATTCTCTACTTTAGTTCCGACTTGTGCAAAAAACTTTTCTATTCCACCTGGAGTAGCCCAAATCAGCATTTTAGCTGGTGCAGAACCAATATTTTTAAAACTATGGAGTTGACCTTTAGGAGAATGTAAGAAGGTTCCGGGAGTTGCTACAACTGTTTGTTCATCAAGATAAAACTCAATCGAACCTTCAAGAATGTAGAATGCTTCATCTTCTCGACTATGAATATGTGGCGGCGGGCCTAGTTGGGGTGCAAGTACTACTTCAAACAGTGCATACTTGCCATCAGTTTGTTCGCTCGTAGCTTTAAAGGTGGTTACATCGCCTGCTACTGAATAACTATCACCATCACCTAGTTGCGATAAGATCCCATGATTAATTGTCATTTTCATCATCTCCTAAGTTTTATGACAAACAGATTGCCCTGCTTGCACAAATAATTAAAATACAGCCTAGCCATGATTAAAAAGCCCAGTAATTAAGCTCCAATGCGCTACCCACTATTGTTTTCCGAAAATTAATTAGGATAATTATTTCATGCTAAAACTGATATTTACCAAAGGCTTCTATCTAAAGAATTAGTTGTTTTCTGCCTATGGGGTTGCCTAACAAGTACGAAAAAATCGCGCGTCGATTTGCTGCAAAATACTTCCCAATGTTGGACACGATTTGCGATAACACTATTCAATTGCATATTGCTTTCTCTTCCCTTTTTTGTATTTGCAGATAATCCATGAAATATTATTGTTAATTATGAATGGAACATGAATAGCGAACGGAGGCGGCAGATCGTGAACGACTGGAATTTACCCTGGGAAGGTGGATGCCGTTGCGGACAGATACGGTTTCAGGTAAGTGCCCCGCCTCTGCTGACGATGGCTTGCCACTGCACGGGTTGTCAGCGAATGACCGCTAGCGCTTTTTCTTTAAGCGTTGCGATTCCAAGCGTTGGGTTCTCAATACTGAAAGGTCAGCCGACCATCGGCGGTTTGCACGGCGCGACCCGCCATTACTTCTGCCCGCACTGCATGAGTTGGATGTTTACTCACCCGGAAGGAATAGATGAGTTCGTCAACCTTCGTGCGACGATGCTGGACGATGCGTCATGGTTCACGCCTTTCATTGAAACTTGGACGAGGGAAAAGCTGCTATGGGCGACGACCTCTGCGGTTCATAGTTTCGAGACCCTGCCCAATTACGAAGACTATGCTTTCCTGATAGAAGAATACGCCAAGCAAGCGTCGAAACCTGCACGATGACGTATGATATCATGTCCGGTGAAAGACTTATCATTAAGAACGCAGGGGAGCAGGGGGCAGGGGGCAGGGGGCAGGGGGCAGGGAGCAGGGGGAAATAGGGTTTTTTGGTTTTTGCACAGATGCAAGAATTATAACTAATTAGGCGAACATGATATCAGTCATCAACTCAAATGGTTGCACTCAGGTTTGGGGAATTTTAGCCACAAAAGTCAATAAACTTTAACGTTGAACTGAAGCTTGCTTTGGCGGGGTTCCGTTCCAAGAGAAAGTAGGTTCGCCCTCGCAATAACTCCATCTTGCTTCCCAGGGCATGGGAAAATTAGGAACCAGAAACCGGATTGAAAATCGTCCCCAGGTGTTGCTCAACTTGCCTGACCCATCTTCTCGTGACGTATCACATTTGACATTAGAGTTACCAACCCAATAGCCATGATAAATTCCACGATTGCTCGTTACTCCAGCTAGCCCTTCAATGAAGATAGTTCCTCCTGGATAAGTCCATATAGCAGTTTTACCGCGATCGCTTTGATAGACCACCCTGCCATAGCCGCTATTCCACACTTCATCTGCAAGCGCAATTTTTGGCACAGCCGCCAAAACAAATACTGCACTGACAATTACTAGTTGCTGAAGCTTCATTGCACTCCTGATTTCTAGTAAGCGTATAACACTACACACAGATGATATCGCTTATGGTCATAAAACTAATAATATTTAGCTATTGACTTCTTCATCATGTTCAACCACCTCAGATTTATCTTGTAATGGCTTCACTACCCGTGCGATCGCTTCCTGAATAAAAGCTTTAATAAATTCATCTCTGCGATTAATTTGAAACTGTTTCTGCACAACTTCTGTCATTCCACCATCACCCCAATCTTGGTCGTGACGAAAATATTCAATGAAACTTTTACCGGCAATTCGCGTTAAATAAGCTGCTGTCACGCCTTGAATTGCTCTACCAACCAGAAAGGTGGCAACATTGAGTTGCAAGGCTGTAGATAATAATTGAATTGCTCCTTTGACAATGCCTAAACTAGCGATGGTTTTCGCTAAAGAAAGAGCTAATTCTCGTCCCCGTTCCATATTCAATTCACAGCCATACACTCTACCAATTTCCACAACCATTTGAGCGTTGACTGCGGCTGTGGCTAATAAATCTACAACTGGTATTGGCGTGACTGATACCACACCAGCACCAATCCATTGAAACCGTTCTACGATTTTGTCAGCTTGACGGCGACGCTGGCCATCGATGAGTTTTCGCGCTTCGTCTCCCAATCGCAGAGATTGCAAAAGAATATTATCTGCTACTAAATCTTCACCTTCAGCACGTAAAACAGCAGCCGTGCGCCGCAGCAAAGGAACAATATCCGGTTCTGGCTGGAAGGTTTCGCCAGTTTCGAGTTGTGCAGGTTGGGGATTAGCAGCGATCGCTACCACATCATTAGTAGCAATAAATCCCCGTACCCGTTGACGCAATCTCGCAAGGATGGATTCTTTATCTTCATCTGTATATAAATCAGTTTTGTTGAGAACTAGAAGCGATCGCTTGCCAATTTCTGCCAACCCCCGCAACGGCTCATATTCTGAGCGTCGTAAGTCATTATCTACCACAAACAACAGTAAATCTGCTTCTGTCGCCAGTTCTCGCGCCATTTGTTCCCGTTCCGTTCCCGCCACTCCTGCTTCTAAAATCCCCGGCGTATCTGTAATTAAAATTTTGCGTTCTAATCCCTTCAACCGCAGACAATAGGTTTCTCCAACCTGAGTTGTACCCATCGGTGCATCTACCTGACCGACCATGCGTCCCATAATCGCATTAACTAGAGAAGTTTTGCCAGCACTCCCCGTACCAAATACCACTACTTGAATTTCACCGCGTGCGAGGTTGGCTTCAATCTCTCGCGATCGACTTAATAAAGCTTGGCGTGTAACTTCATCTTGAATTTGCGCTACCTGTTGTCGTACAGCCTGGAGAGTTGTAGAAGCTGCGTCAGATTTAGCAGCCGGAATTTGGGCCGCAGTCGCTCGCTTCGGATTGCGACGCGATCGCTTTTCTCCCGATCTAATCACCAATACATAATAAACAAAAGCGGCAACCAAGGCTCCAATCAGGAGAATCAGCAGCAACAGCAGTAAATTGCCTAGCAACGGCGAATAGGATAATTGCCAATAGAGGCGTGACAGGGAATCAATAAGCCATAGGGCTAGCCCCAAAATGACGATCAGACCGACAATCAGCGTTACTAGGCGTGACAGAGGCATGGCTGGGAAGGTTTAGTAAGTATTCAGTAGGCAGATGCTTCTAATCTTAATAGTTTCAGCATTTTTTACCAGAGTAGGGGACTTGCAAAGAATAAATTACTTAAAAAATTACGAGAGCAAGCTTAAATAGGAGCGAAGTTAATTCAGTTATTTACTATCTTCCCAATACACAGTTATATCAAGTCCGCCAAATTACCCATAATAAAAGAACCCCACCCCCAGCCCCTCCCCGCCTGCGGGGAGGGGAGACAAAGCACAGCTTTGGCGGGGTGGGGTTCTTCGGGTTTAATAAGCAATCAAGCGGACATGATATTAAAGCAACTGTTGCATCATCAGTTGTGCAAATAGTCCTGATTGATTTCCTAGTTCAACAAAACTACCTTGCTGCACTACTTTGCCATTTGCAAGTACGTAAATTCGGTCAGCGTTTTGAATAGTACTGAGGCGATGAGCGATCGCAACCCTAGTTACTTTTAATTGTTGTAAACTTTCACTGACAATTGCCTGGGTTCTGTTATCTAAAGCGCTAGTCGCCTCATCGAATAGCAAAATTCGGGGTTTCAACACCAACGCCCTAGCAATCAACAGCCGTTGTCGTTGTCCACCAGAAAGATTACTACCTCCCTCACTGACGATTGTATGCATCTGCATCGGCATTGCTGCAAGATCATCTGCAAAACCTGCCATCTGGGCTGCTGCCCAAGCTTCGTCCATCGTCACCAAAGCACCACTGGCAATATTCTCGAAAATAGAGGCTGACATCAACCGACTATTTTGCAGTACCACACCCAATTGACGGCGTACAGCATGGACATCCAAAGAAGTTAAGTCTTGCCCGTCGTAGTAAATCGTGCCAGATTTGGCAAATTCAAACCCCAAAAGTAACCTCAATAAAGTTGATTTGCCGCTGCCAGAAGGCCCAACAATGGCAATAAATTCTCCTGGTTCAGCACGAATGTTGACATTATCCAGCGTCAAGGGGCCATCATCGCGATAGCGGAAAGTTACCCGATCTACAACTAATTTGCCCGATAACCTACCCGGATCTGCTTGAGCAGAACTAATTTCCGGTTCAGCTTGCAAAATTGGTTGCGCCCGTTGCCACAAGGGTAAAACTTGCAAAACTTCCACAACTGTGCTGCTTAAGCTAGTGGCTCCGTTAATAAACGTGCCAAAAGCAACGTTGAATGCTAAGAAAGTGCCAGTGGATAAACCACCTCCTCCAGGAGTTTGAGATTGCCCAATTAAGCTAGTAGCAAACCAGAAGAGGGCAGCAGTGGTTAACACAGGTAATACTTGATTGATGACGGCGAGGCTATCTTCAATGCCTTGGGTACTCAGCATTAATTTTAGTTGATGCGTATACTGTTTACCCCAGTAAGCAAAGGCGCGGGTTTCAGCTTTGGCGATTCGGAGTTTGGCAACTCCATTAATTAACTGCACCATCACGCCAAAGATTTGTCCTTGTAGCTCTAGTAATGGGCGAACTTTACGGACAATAAGAGTACCAGAGATGATAGTGACGGCAATATTTACCAGTGCCACTGCACAAGCTATGAGAGCTAAGGAAACGTTGTAGTAAAATAACAATCCCAGATTCAATAAGGAAAACAAACTGGAGAAGATTGTTTTTAAGACTGTGTTACCCAGTCGCTGGCGAATTTGAGTAATAGCCGTGACTCTAGAATCCAAGTCACCAACTGAGTAAGAGCGAAAAAAGGAAACCTTCAAGTTTAACAATCGATCCCAGACTGCGGCTTGGGTGGAGGAATCGGCAAAAGTTTCCAGCCTAATGGTGGCAAACCCAAGGGCTAGTTGAAACAGCGTTCCGCCAAAGGCAGCAGCCACCAAAGCAACAGCAATTTGGCTCAACAAGCCTCGATCGGCATCTGGGATTGCTTTGTCGATTAGGATAGCCGTAGCTTGAGGTGTCAGCATTCCTAACAGACTGATGGTAATTCCCATTACTAAAACTATAATTAGTTCTTTGTAATGTCCTTGGAGGGCAAACTGAAGTAAATCAAAAGTTTTCAGTTTTTTATCAGGTAAAGGTCGATAGAATGCGTAGGCAGTCTTAGCTAGGGCTGCTGCTATGTTGGCATCAACAGAGATAGGCGTTTGTTCTCCAGGAACGTAGAGTTTGTAATGTGTATCAGACACTGGTAATAGTGCCACTGGTAGTTTATCGACAAGTGTAAATGCTAACATCGGCCCGCAATCCTTTTGCCACCAGTTCTCCCGCAACTGAATTCGTCGCAAGCGGATACGCGAAGCACGAGCGATCGCTTCTACAGGATCTTGGACTCGATTAGAATCTTCTGAGGCAGCTGGCGGACGAATCTTAATTCCTAATGCTCGTCCCACAGCACCAGCAGCAATTAGTAAGGCTTGATTTGGGTCAGTTGCATCAAGATTACTACTGAATCCTATATTATTTAGTCTGTCTGACTTTGGCTGTGGCAATACAGATGCTAATTCTGCTAACGTTTCTTGCATCACTTGGCTTTCAAGACGTTCTCTGGCTTGAAATCTCAGTAATTCTGCATCCATCTCCTGCCGTTGCAGCAGGTTAATGCAGTGGAGGAAGTAAGTTTGTAGTTGGGACAAACCACTTAACAAGGAATCGATATCTTCTATGTCTGCGGTGTTAACACTTTTCAACTCCACAGTGTTATCTGCTTGCAACCACATATTTTCAGCCAAAGGCAACATTCCAGAGGCAGAAGTTAACGGCAGTTCTGCAAACCCCATCCATCTAGCCCGCCCTTGAAGAATTTGCACCCACGATATTTGATGCGGCTGGAAGATTTGGTCTTCGACTAAAGAGAACTGGCGGATTTTTGGCAGCGATGTTGGTATCGTTGGCGTAGCGATCCCAGCAAGTACCGAACTTAATTGATAAATCCAGCGTTCTATCAGAGTTACTACTTCTCTATTAGCGTCAGCAAACAACTGGTTAAAGTCTGCTTTCGATACTTTAAGAATTTCTGTCTCCTCAAGCGATACTGCTAAAACCTCTTGCTGCTTACCCTTTAAACTTGGTGCGATCGCAAACATCGCCTGTCCGGCTGTGCTACTAAATAAATAGCGACGAGTGCCTTCGGGAATGCCATCATTAACTGCGATCGCAAATAGCGCCAAGTAACCAGATTTTACTAGCCAAATTGTCTCCGGATCGTCTAACAGTAGCGATTCATTGCATTGAAAACGATAGTGTTGTCCTTTGAGATTTGCAAACGATAAGAGGGATGAGGAAGACAAGGGAGTAATTTCTTCCCCTACTCCTCTGCTCCCCTGCCTCCCCTGCTCCCCTGCTCCCCTGCTCCCCTGCTCCCCCGCCTCTTCTGTTTCTTCACTGCGAATCAATTGTAAATACGGCCCTTCAACTTGCTGCAATTGTGCATGGCTTCCCCGTTGGACTATCTTGCCGCGATCGAGGACAATAATTTCATCACAATCTCGGATAGTCGAGAGTCGATGCGCCACGATGATACAAGTGCAACCGCGCAACCGCAGATTGCGACTGACGTTCTTTTCTGTTTCGGCATCCAGGGCGCTAGTGGCTTCATCCATAATCAGGATACTGGGATTATTCACCAAAGCACGGGCAATTTCAAGCCGTTGTCGCTGACCACCACTCAAATTAGTAGCACCTTCCAAAAGGTCAGCATGATAGCCTCCTGGCAGTGAAAGGATGACATCGTGAAGCGCTGCGTCTTGACAAGCTCGGACGAGATGACTCTCAGGTATGGTAGTATCCCAAAGCGTCAAGTTGTCTCTGACGCTGCCAGCAAATAACAAAATCTCTTGCTCGACGACAGAAATAGAATTGGCTAGTATTTGGCGAGAAATTTGCTCTCTAGGTTTGCCGTCAAATCGAATTTCTCCCTGCCACGGTTCGTACAGCCCACATAAAAGTTTGGCAACAGTAGACTTACCAGAACCACTCCCACCCACCAAGGCAACTCGCTGCCCTGGCTGGAGCAAAAGATTAAAATTTTCAATCAACGGCGGGGCAATTTGGCTATAGCCAAATGTGACATTGTGTAATTCAACATACCCCTGGAGTTTGGGCAAAGTGTAAGGAGATAAGAGAGACAAAGACGACAAGGAAATATTTTCTTCCCCTGCTTCCCCTGCTCCCCCTGCCCCCCTGCCCCCCTGCTCCCCTGCTCCCCTGCCTCTTTCCTGCAACTGCCGGTCAATGGGGTTACGCAAGACATCATCAAGGCGAGTCAGATTACCTTCCATCTCTTGGAGTTCGCTTCCCAGGCTGATGAGATTACTTACTGGGGCGAAAAACCTTTGCATCATGCCGAGAAAGGCTATTAACATACCGATGCTCAAGGCTCCATCCATGACTCGCAAACCGCCTACAGCTAAAAGCAGCATAGAAGCGATCGCTGACAGAAAAGATGGTAAAACACCTATTGTCTGGTTTGTTTCCTCTAATTCCTGCTGGGTGTTGATGGCTTTGGCATAGTGACCCGCCCACCGGGAGAAGAAATCTGACTCTAACCCAGATGCTTTTAGCGTCTCCATACTCTGAAGACCAGAAATTTCTACGCCGCGAACTTTTCCCTGTTCTTGGATGAGTTTGATATTGGCATCTGTGCGCCGCCGTCTCACCCACTGTAAGGCGGCAAGGTTGATCGCGACAAAGGCGATCGCAATTAAAGTTAGTACAACATCATATTGCAGCATCACTACTACATATATAAATACTGATACTGTTGCGATCGCTGTAGTCGCTAATTCACCCGAAAGCATATTAGCGATGCTGTCGTTGAGTTCCATACGGCTACTGATTTCCCCAGCATACCGTTGATCGTAAAAACTCATGGGTAGGCGTAAAATGTGCCAGAGATACCGACTTTCCATACCCACGGACAACTTAATTTTCATTTGACGCAAAAACTGCAACTGTAGCAGCGTCAAAAATCCACTGAGTCCGGCTGTGAAGATCATGCCTAAAATTAGCGGACGCAACCACTCATACCGATGCTCAATCAATACATTGTCTACAAATACCTGGGAAAATGCAGGTAGCGCCAGTCCAGGAATTACTAACAAAAATCCTGCCAGCACGCAGTAAAGTAATGCGCCAATGGAGCCTCGCAACCGCGACCACAAAGCTAAGATTGTACTAGGCTTGCGTCCTTTGCGTTGAAACTCCGAACCAGGCTCTAGAACTAGCACCACACCCGTGTAAGCGCCACTGAATTCTTCTAAGGAGACGATGCGCCGTCCAGTAGCAGGGTCATTGAGATAAACTCGCTGTTTGGTGATTCCTTCTACTACTAAAAAATGGTTAAAGTTCCAAAATACAATGTAGGGAAATTTTAACTGCGACAAGCCAGCTAAGTTGGTTTTAAAGCTTTTAGCGTTGAGTCGATAATTTCTGGCAGCCTTCAAGATATTTAAGGCACTAACTCCATCCCGCGAGACACCGCACGCTTGCCTCAGTTCTGTTAGTGGGACAATGCGATTGTAATAACCGAGAATAATTCCCAAAGCAGCAGCGCCGCATTCTACTACCTCCATTTGCAGCAGAGTAGGAGTATGACACCGCTTGTTTTTTGGCAAGCGCCCTAATATATTTTGCAGATTTTGCCAGAACATAAAAATATTTTTTAAAACTTGGATTTTGGCTTAATTTAAGCGTTTAAACATAAATTTTTAGCTATTTTTCAACATGACTAAAATTGCTGTATTACACTACTTTTCCCTTCGGAAGTCCTGATTGTATTGATGAAGCCAAATTAATAGACCTCTTGCAAAAATCCTTGAATCACCCCTCCCCAACCCTCCCCTTGTTAAGGGGAGGGAGCAAGACTTCAAGTTTCCCCCCTTTATAAGGGGGGATTAAGGGGGGTCGATTCGACTTATGCAAGAGGTCTAATAAGTAAAAAGGTATATTGCTTTCTCATTTTGCTTAAATGCTTTCTCATTTCAGTAGATCGCGTATTCATTTTAGTGTTTTCCGCAAATAATTAGATACATTGTTTTCTCCGTACGCCAAAAGGCATTCTTATTTAAGTAATTTCCGCACTCTAGTACAGCCTCAAGGTTGATTCGATCGGTAAAATTTTTAATAATTTCTTTCTCATTCCTCTTATCGCCAATATCACGAAATGCCACTCCAGGATCTCAGAATCGGCAGGACAAAAGTAATTGGGGCGCGTTCTTCCACAGTGACTTGTACTGAAGTGGTAGTTCCAGAAGTGACTTTCATCTGTGGCCCTTGGGAAGAAGACCATTTGTAGTCGCTGAAGGTCGAATTGTCTGGTTGCAGTCGCGCAGTAATTAGCATCTGTGGCCCTTGTGACATCAAAGCTTCCACGAATTCGGAATTGCCGACTACACTTAATGCACCTTCTTTAGTCACGGGAAAGGCTGAGACTTCTGTGACTGCACCTATGATGCCACCAAAGCGTTCGCGTTGCACTGTGCTAGGCGTAACTTGTAACTTCATCCCTGGTTGAATTTGCTTACCATTACCAACGGGAAAAAATGCCACACTCACAGGTTGAGCCGATCGCTTTTGTGCAGCGATCGCTCCTATGGGTGTACCCTGTAAAACAACCTGTCCCGGACTTGCGGAGATTTCTAAAATTCGTCCAGAGTAACTGCTCTTGACTAAGCTGTTGCTTGATAGTTGCAGTGCTAATTGAACAATATTTCGCTGGACTTCCTGGATTTCTTTTTTGCGGTTGGTTACAGTTTCTAAGTCTTGTTGCGCCGCAGTCGCTTCTTTGCTATCTAGTTGTTTTAATTGCGCTTCCAAATCTTTAATTGAGTTCAAATTCTCTAGGTATTGTCGTTGAGCATCTGCTTCCTTGACATCCAGTTGCTTGAGTTGCGATTCGGCTTCATTAATTTGTGTCACAGCATTTAAGTAGTCTTGCTGCGACTGTAAGACTGTATCGCCAGAAATTGCTCCCTCCTTCAATAGCTGCTGGCGGTTAGTCAATCTCTGTTTGAAGGTAGGTAAGAGATCCCGCAGTGCTTGTAAGCTTTGGGTTTGATTGGCGCGATCGCGTTGAATCGAATTTAGCCCTTTCTCTTTTAAAATCGGGGTGAGTTTCTGTACCGCCTGGAGGTTTTGCTGCAAAGATTGGCGTTGCTGTTTAATCGCTTCTTTGTCTGCCTTTTGCCGCTGTCCTTGGACTAAGTTAGCAGCGCTATCTTCTGTTTGTAGTTGCCCTAATTTAGAGCGTACTAATTGTAGCTGTTTCATCAGTTCGCTTTGGTCTAGCGTCGCCAGCACATCTCCTCTATTTACATAGTCGCCAACCCGGACATTGATTGTTCGCAATTTACCTGCGATCGGTGACTGGAATGAAGTAATTGTACTGGGATAGACTATTATTCCAGTACCCGTCACCGTAATTGGGATTCGACCTAAAAAACTCCAAGTCAGCCCCGCTGCCACCAACGAACCAACAGCAACTAGAGGTAGCCACTTTTTCGGGCTGACTACCTGCATAATTTGATCTAGTTCTTCCGGCGAAGAAGCACGCTCTAAAGCTTCTTTGCGGAATAAGTCGCTTTTCTGATTAACCACTATAAATCATCCCAATTTGCATTGCATTCAGAAGGAATTGGGTATTAGGCTGACAATTGAATAAAAAATTACCTTCTATCTTTAGCGGAAGGCGGATATGTTTTGTTTGCTTTGGCATACTAATAATTCAGATGCAAAAATCAACCTACCATCTGATGAAAGGTCGAAAGCTGAGAAAATCAAATTTTTTATTTTTAAATTTTGCGATTTTGCGTAGACGAAGAGTAACTTTTGTTAAAGTAACGATTTTGAAATCTTTATATGAAAACATTGACGGGTGGGTAAGAAGTAAGGGATAATAGTGATTGGTCGCTTACCTTTTGACCTTTCGTTATTATCCGGCTTACACCCGCCAATGTTTGTGTAACGTTGTAAAGGGTTGTGATGCCAATAATAGCCAGACCACTATGTTATAAGATGTCTGTAGCTTATTCGTAAGGGTCGTTTGTAGTCCTTTGTCAGTTGTTCGTAGCAATTGGCAAAGGATTACTGTTTAATAACTGTCCTAACGAAATAATGCATAACTTACATACTTGCTAGCTTAGTGTTGTTTTGATTTGTAGTGATGATACAAATCATACATATAGAAATTTTTGGCAATACAAACCGTTAAGGTGACTTTTGTTGAGGTGGTAACTCAACATGAGCGTGCTATGGAGATAACCTAGTACCTATTAGTACTAGAAGCGCACGCGGTCTCTGCTATTATCAATCCCTTGATTTGATTTTTGAATAACCTTAGCATCTCCTCCACCAATTGCTATTGCAACACCAATTTGATTGGATACTTGTACGTTTCCACCTTTGGCTTTAACGTCAATTTTAGCCTTGGTATCGATATCTACACCTCCGCGTCCTCCGACAATTTCACTGATTTCTTCATCAGTTAACTCGGTCATGACTGCGAGTGTTTGTTGTTCAAATGTTACAACTGACATCAAAATTCCTTCCTTGTACAAAATGGTTTTGGAACAGTGAAATAGTAACTCAACATGAGCGTACTATGGAGATAACCTAATACCTATTAGTACTAGAAGTACACACGGTCTCTGCTATTATCAATCTGTTGATTTGAATTTTGATAAACCTTAGCATCGCCTCCACCAATTGCTGATGCGTTACCAACTTGATTGGATACTTGTACGTTCTTACCTTTGGCATAAACGTCAACTTTGGTTCTGTTATCAATATCTGTTCCGCGTCCACCGCCAACAATTCCACTGATTTCTTCATCAGCTAATTCGGTCATGACTGCGAGTGTTTCTTGTTCAAGTGTTACAACTGACATAAAAATTCCTTCCTTGTACAAAATGGTTTTGGAACAGTGAAATAGTAACTCAACATGAGCGTACTATGGAGATAACCTAATACCTATTAGTACTAGAAGTACACACGGTCTCTGCTATTATCAATCTGTTGATTTGAATTTTGATAAACCTTAGCATCGCCTCCACCAATTGCTGATGCGTTACCAACTTGATTGGATACTTGTACGTTCTTACCTTTGGCATAAACGTCAACTTTGGTTCTGTTATCAATATCTGTTCCGCGTCCACCGCCAACAATTCCACTGATTTCTTCATCAGCTAATTCGGTCATGACTGCGAGTGTTTCTTGTTCAAGTGTTACAACTGACATAAAATTCCTTCCTTGTACAAAATGGTTTTGAAATAGTGAAATATTGACTTTTATTAACCAATTAATAAGAATATTTAGATGCTTAAAATAAAAGTATCTAGCAATTTTTATTACCAAACTTGTTGTTAAAACGCACTAATAAATGTGCTTAACGACAATTTGTTATTGGTTTAATTTGCGATTTCACTATGTTTAAACAATACAGGTTTTTCAAAATATTTTATATAAAGAAATGATGAAGTTAGTAAAAAGTTTTTTAAAGATTGGTCTTTTAATAAATATCAAATATCGGTATTAATTGAAATTAAAAAAAGGTAGGATAAGTCAAACGTGTATCTAAAAATAAGTTTTTTTAAAGTAACTATATATATCACAAATTCTTGCTGTATAAGTAATAGATAACATCTTAAATTATTCATAAAATAATATCCCCAACTTATTTATAAGTTGGGGATACGTACCTTCAATTGGGTACATAAACCGTGAATTTAATTTGAGTTACTGTGAATGCTAAATGGCTGAAGTCACTGTTGAATCTATTGTTTGTCCAACTCCATTTATCAGTGTGAATCTTCTTCTTGTGCGTGTTCTTTGCTTAGTTTTCGTATTCACAATATCCTGATTGGAGTCTTGAACAACAGCATCATTTCCATCAGTTGAAGTCGCATTTATCTGTGATGATAAATCTAAAACAATACTAATACCTCCCACTATTCCTTTTAATTCGCCATCTATCAGTTCCTCGACAATAACTTTTCGATTACAGGTGGATTGAAAACTCACTTGATTGATAGTAGTCATAAATTACTCCAGAAGAATGCAGACATGTTGTGTCTGAGATGTATTTACAAATAGCAGCTTATTTAATAATTTGTCAACAGATTATAAAAAATATCTTACTTTTCCTAACTAACTTACTTTTCTCATTTTTTATTTTTCATTTCTCTAATTTTTTCTAGTTTTATTACTAATATTTCTAGAATATACAAGCTTAATATTACGATTTTTCATCAAAAAAGATTGTCGTCTAGTCTTTGCCATCCGACAAACGCGAATTATTAATAAAAGCTATAAAAACATTTGTTCGATGTTTGCCAAACTACTGCTAATGTTGGCAGCATCACGCATCTTTATTACGGCACTGAACCGCTAAAATCTCAAATCTTCAATCTCAATTCAAACTTCTGGCACAAATAGGTTTTTTGTAAACACAGAAGTGACATGAGAAAATTCAGAAGTCAGAATAATCTGACTTCTGGCTACAGTAACAAACAATGAGGAGTGTACTATTTGTGTTATACTAAATATTCTTTGAGCGACAAGGAAGGTGAATTTGTAGTCTTTTTTGGGTCAACAAACTTTTATAAAAATTACAACCTTTACAGGCTAACATTTTTATACTAGCTGCTTCCTTGACTTTATTTACTTCTCAAAAATCACCTTGAGTTGTTTTATGATATTGATTCGCTCAAATTCACCTCATGTATTAGAAACTAAATTTTTTACGCTTTACTTTCGTCGAATTACTATCCAACAAAATTCTGGAGAGATGCGCCCAAGTCTGCGACTAAACCGGCCACTCGTCCAAATAGCCCGTCAATCAATCCTCCTCCCACTACTCCGTCTAATTCTTCCTCATTAATTTCTTCCAAAATCACTTCTTGATTGTTGGGTTGTGTCAAGTTTTTATTGTTAGTCATAATTTTCTCCAAAAAAAAGTGCGTAGGCATTTGTGCCTTGGATGTACTTACAAATATCAATTTATCTAAAAGCTTGTCAACAGTTTTTAGAAAAGATCCTACTTATCCCACTTATCCCAGTTATCCCACTTATCCCACTTTTTAAATCCCACTTTATTTAACTTTCTTCTTAACATTTTAATAGCCTGACAATAGGTGTGAAATAAGCAGTTATTCAAAAATTTACCTAACATTTTAATAACCTGACAATAGATGTCAAACAAGCTGGTTATTATGAAGTTATCTAATTTACGACCTGCTAATAGGGGTGAAATAAGCAGTTATTCCGAAAGTTACGCTAAAGATTTGATCGGCCGCGTTCAATATTCCGTAGCTTGTCACCGCAGACATCGCCAGGGATAAAATTAGTCTGGTACAACCAGTAAAAAACTGGTATTAAAAATTGATCTGGCAATGACCGTATTGAATTGCTCCTCACACCTTTTGCAGGTAGATATTCAACTACCAGACGACTTAGCACCATTGTCATTTATGTTCTTGGGTTCCCTGGTTGGTTCTAGCAAGAGCCAAGCAATACTGAAAATGCTTTCCATTATGCGCGATCGCTCAGACTATCGCGTTATCTGTTTGGACAGGTTAGGCGAAATCCTTGAAAAATTCGTTGATGACACCACCCTCGTATATAACCAGCAGAGAAGGCAGGGGAGGAATTTTGTAAGTTGCTAAATCATCCCGCTTTCTCTGCAACGCCAAAAATTGTAACAATGTCAGAATACATCCATCTACATCAATTCAGGCAAGATTTTAATATGCAGACTATCGCTAAAAAGTCAATAAATAAATCTTGGGCTGGTGCGATCGCAGAACCAGCAAAAGAATTTCCCCTTACTCAACTGTCAATTATTTCTGGTAAAATCCCAGATGGCTTGCGTGGCACTCTTTACCGCAATGGCCCCGCACGGCTAGAACGCGGTGGTAATCGCGTTGGACACTGGTTTGATGGAGATGGGGCAATTCTCGGCATCCATTTCACAGATGCAGGAGCTAGCGGAGTCTATCGCTATGTGCAAACAGCAGAATATCAAGCTGAAACTCAAGCAGATAGATTTCTTTATGGTGTCTATGGGATGCATCCGCCTGGCCCCATCTGGAAGCGCTGGGGGCAACAAATCAAGAATGCAGCAAATACCTCAGTGTTGGCTTTACCTGATAAATTGTTGGCTTTATGGGAAGCAACCAATCCTTATGCCCTTGATTTGCAAACTTTAGAAACCAAGGGATTGGATAATTTAGGTGCTTTGGATAACGGATTACCTTATTCTGCTCATTACAAGCGCGATTTCCAAACAGGCGAGATTTTTAACTTTGGAATCAGTATCGGCAGTTCCGTACAACTGAATCTCTACAAAAGCGATGCTACTGGCAAAATTATCCAAAAAACTGCTTTTAAGCTAGATCGCTACTCGATAATGCATGATTTTGTTTTAACTCAAAAGTATCTGGTGTTTTTCATGCCACCGATGCGGATGAAAATGCTGTCACTTTTGCTAGGTGTGACTACCTTTAGTGAATCTCTGTTGTGGGAACCTCAATTAGGAACCCAGGTGTTAATCTTCGATCGCGAAAACTTATCTTTAGTTAGTCGTGGCGAAACCGATCCTTGGTTCAATTGGCATTTTGGCAATGGTTGTGAAGATAAAGACGGTTCCGTGGTTTTGGACATGGTGCGATATGCAGATTTTCACCAAACTAATGAATATCTCAGAGAATTTGCAAGTGGTGAGACGCACACAGTAACTCAAGGAACATTGTGGCAAGTTCGCCTCAATCCCCAAACGGGCAAAATAACAGCAATACAGGAAGTTGTCAACCGCAAGTGTGAATTTCCTGTAGTGCAGCGATCGCAAGTTGGACAACCTTGGCGCTATACTTATGTATCATTAATGCCCCAAAGAGGGGATATAGACAAAGAATTGTTCAGTGCGATCGCCCGTTTTGACTATAAAACTGAAACTCTCACCGAAGCAGACTTAGGAGAAAACCGCTATCCTTCAGAACCCATCTATGCCCAAGATGTCCAAAACTCCGAGCAAGGCTGGGTGCTAACTGTTGTATACGATGCTAATACTCATAGTAGTGAAGTTTGGGTATTTGATAGCGATCGCCTGGATGCAGAACCCGTTTGCAAACTAGGATTACCTAGCGTCATTCCCCACAGCTTCCACGGCACTTGGAAGCCAGCTTAACAATTTGGGGAATGAAGCAGGGGAGTAGGGGAGCAGGGGAGTAGGGGAGTTATGAGTTATGAGTAATGAGTTATGAGTTATGAGTTATGAGTTGGAGCAGGGGGACAAGGAGGAATTATTGAACAAGTCTCTCCCAAGTCTTCCCCCTCTGACTTGTCTACCTTTGTCTCTTCTTCATACCCAATCCCCAATCCCCAATACCCAATGCCCAATGCCCAATGCCCAATTCACCTAATCTTTGATAATTGCTAAGTGTAAAAACGTAGTATCCTACATATTGGTATCTAAAAATAAGTCCAAAATCATGAGGAGAAACCGGATAGCATTACTATTTAGCGGAGTGATTGTCAGCTTTGGACTGTCATCATTGTTAGCTCAAGCACAACAAAAGGTTTCTGATGCCCAAGTCGCGGCAATGGTAGAGGCGCTACGACTAGCTGCACCGCAGACCGGCACCGCAAATGATGGACTTTACAGTGAATGGCAAGTTAAACCAGAAACCTTAAAAGGCTGGTCGAAATATTGTCTTAAACAAGAACTAACACCAACGCAGTTTGAAAATAGTCCCGCCAAAGCACGCCAAGTTGTATCTTGCATCACGCGCCGTGAGTTTAACAAGCAATTTCTCGCCAACAGTAATAATGAAATCGCTGCTGTGCGTGGCGTCGGTTGTTGGTGGATGACTGGCAGCTATACAGGCTGCAACAGTGGATTTACTGCTACATATCTTCAAAAAGTTGTCGGTTTTTACCAGCAACAGCGTTCAAAACCAACAACTACTCCATAGACATCACCAAATTAATCGCCGCGATGGTTATATCTAAACAAGGGATTGTTTGAACTTTGCCAATGCTGTTAGAATGCCTCAATGTCAAAAAAGCAACATTTATTAAACAAAAAACTCGGTTGGTCTTTGGATGAGCGAGATCCAAAGTTCATAGAATCTCTGATGCCCCTAGTTGGCTTTTTCTATCGGTACTATTTCCAAGTTCAAACTAGTGGCTGGGAGAATATTCCACCCCAGCAAAAAGTTTTGTTTGTTGGCTCGCACAATGGTGGACTCGCAGCCCCAGATATGGTGATGATGATGTACGACTGGTTCCGAAGATTTGGTGTAGAAAAACCAGTTTATGGTTTGATGCATCCCAAAGTTTGGCAGGTTAGCCCACCACTAGCGCAATTAGTCGCCAAGGCTGGAGCAATCATTGCTCATCCAAAAATGGCTTACGCTGCCTTACGCTCTGGAGCGAGTCTGCTAGTTTATCCCGGTGGAGCCGAAGATATCTTCCGACCGAATTATTTACGTAATAAAATCTACTTAGCTGGGCGACAAGGATTTATCAAGTTAGCGTTACGGGAAAATGTGCCGATTGTGCCTGTGATTTCTTGGGGCGCTCACGATACACTTATTGTTATCGCTGACTGCTACAAAATTGCGCGGCAACTCCACGAATGGGGAATGCCTTGGCTATTAGGTATCGACCCAGAAGTTTTTCCAATCTATCTCGGACTGCCGTGGGGATTAGCAATTGGCCCGTTGCCCAATATCCCATTACCAGTGCCCATGTATACGCGGGTTTGTCCGCCAATTGTATTTGAACGCTACGGTCGTCAAGCAGCTAGCGATCGCCATTATGTCAATGAATGTTATGAATTAGTTGTTAGTCAAATGCAACAAGAGTTAAATAACTTAATAAAGCTAACTGCTCAGACCAATTCTCTTTAAATAGTTATGAGTTAAAAGTTTTGAATCTTTAATCGATCGCTCCTAACTCTTGTACAGACAAGGGTTAATCGCGTCTCTACTCCTAACCGCCGCTGACTGGTGGAATCAACACAACCTCATCTCCATCTTGTAGTAAGGTATCTGGTTCGACAAATATCAAATTAATCCCAAAACGGGTTATATCGCGCCATTGAGAGAGTTCAGGGCGTTCAGCTATGAGGCGATCGCATACTGCTTTGACTGGCATACTATTAGGAAATTCCAGCACTAATTCCGAAACCCTAAAGGCTTCTTGATAAGCAGCAAACAATTTGACGGTAACGGTGATTACAGATTTAGACATAGAACATATTTTCCTACACCCTACACCCTAAACCTGCAACCCTGCCCTGACGAGCTTTCAGCTTTTCTTAGTGCCATTCTATTCAGCATTGAGGATTTTTGGTACTTTGAAAAATTCCCCTTCCTGTTCGGGCGCACTGTTGAGAATACTTTCCCGATCAGGATAGGGTTGCAATTCATCCTCTCGTGTGATGTTGCTGACATCAATTGCGCGTGTTGTTGGCAGTACATTACTGACATCAAGTTCATTCAATTGTTCGATATAGTCCAGAATACTTCCCAACTGAGTAGTGAATTGTTCCTCTTCTTCTGGAGTCAATTCTAAACGAGCAAGATTGGCTACTTTGTGAACTTGTTCTTGGTCAATCATAAATTGTCATTTGTCATTGGTCATTTGTCATTTGTCATTGGTCATTAGTCCTTAGCAAATGACAAAGAACTAATGACTAATGACTAAAAGAATACGTCAATTTGCGATCGCCCGGTGGTTTTTAGCCAGTTTTGAGCTTCGATGTAGTTATTGGGAGCCATGCGAATAGCACGAATCCAATAGTCTGCTGCTTGGTCAAAAAGTGCTTCGCCAGCCTCGTTATCTCCAGCTTCTTTTTCTTTTTCGCCTTGGTAGTGATAAATCACAGCGATGTTATTCAAGGCTTGGGGCATACGTGGGTTCAACTCAATTGCCTTGTGATATAGTTCTAAAGCCTTGTTGTGGTCGCCATTGCTGGCATAAATTAGCCCCATATTGTAGAGTATATAGCCGCGATCGTTGGTATCTTCCTCTAGTGTTAGAGCTTCTTCATAGTATTCCAATGCCTCAGCATATTCCCCTTCCGCTTGGGCTGACATCCCATCTCGATAATAAACAAACGCTTCTTTAGCTTTTTTGTTAGTTGGCAGGATCTTCAGAATGATATCCGCCATCACAGTAAAGGATTTGTCAATAAAATTATCGTTTTTTTGTGTTCTTGGCATATTTCTCTCTGGGTATTGGGCATTGGGGATTGGGCATGGGGCATTGGGAAAACGCTTTTTTATCCCCTTGTCTGCTTGTCTCCCCAATTCCATAGTTCACTCAATAGTTAATTTAACTGATTTGCGGGGGCGTTCTTCTCACTGAGGGGTACGATACATTCTGAACTATTATGTCGAGAGTTGTTTACCAAGGTGCTAACTGGATATGCAATCATTGCTGGCGCTGGATAAGGACGCAATAGCTGCTGTAGGGTTTGGGCCGTTTGTACTTGGGAATCTAGCCATAAATCGTAATCTTGTGGCTCCAGAATTACTGGCATCCGCTCGTGGATGGGTTGGAGTAATTCGTTAGCTGCCGTTGTCAAAATTGTACAAGAAATTATTTCTTCGTTAGCAGGCGAACGCCATCTTTCCCACAAACCTGCAAAACCGAAGGGTTGCCCATCTTGGAGACGAAAATAAAATGGCTGCTTCTTACCTTGTTGGCGTTGCCACTCATAAAAGCCATCAGCTAGCACTAAACAGCGTCTGTGCTTAAAAGCCGAACGAAAAGCAGGTTTTTCAGCAACAGTTTCTGCCCTAGCATTAATCAGCTTTGCCCCCATTCCTGCATCTTTCGCCCATGACGGAATTAATCCCCAATGCAACTGCTTAAATTCTCGCTTTTTGTTTTCGGGATTTTGTAACACTGTCGCCACCATTTGCGTAGGCGCAATGTTATATTCCGCTGCCAAATCGGGAACTGACTCGACATGGAAAACTTCAGACAATCCTGCTGCCGAATAGTTTAGAGTAAATCTTCCACACATAGTTTTCTTTTCGACCATTAACTAAATTAAACATCTCAAACTAGAAATAAATAACATTTTTTTATTTTCTTGAATAATTTCCTGTAGTACGTTCAGAACCTAAATACAAAAAAAATATCCGGTTTTGGGAAAATCTTTTGGTAAAATATTGTATTTTGAACCTTTACTTCTCAACATATTCCTAACTGTATTTTAACATGGAACTACTGCATCTGTACGATTTTTTACCTTCTGGTCATGGTTATAAGATACGTCTTTTATTGACACAACTAGGTATGCCTTTTGAGAGGATAGAGCTTAACATCTTGAAAGGAGAGACTCGAACACCAGAATTTTTAAGTAAAAATCCTAACGGTAAGATACCTGTTCTGGAAATCGAGCCAGGGAAATATTTGGCAGAATCAAATGCTATATTGGTTTATCTAAGTGAAGGTACAGAGTTTTTACCTTATGACCGTTTTTTACGAGCGCAGGTGCTGCAATGGTTATGTTTTGAACAATATAGCCATGAGCCTTTTATTGCTACATCAAGATTTTGGATTTCTATTTTAGGTAAAACTGAAGAATACAGTGAAGCTATCAAACAAAAACGCGAACCAGGCTATGCAGCACTTAACTTGATGGATAAACACTTAACTTCTCAAGATTTTTTTGTCGGAGAACGTTATACGATTGCTGATATTGCTTTGTTCGCCTATACTCATGTAGCTGATGAAGGTGGGTTTGATTTAACACAATATCCTGCTATCCAAGCTTGGATAGAAAGAGTCAAAACTCAACCAAGGTATATCAGTATTACAAAGGCATAAAAATTAGATGAGAGCAAGTTACTATCTCTCGTTTCTTGTCTTTAGTAGAGAATGTCCTGGGTGGAATGTAGATCGCATTCAGAAAGCAGAAAAGTCTTCACAAAAGATATTATTAAGCAACAGTTAGGTATTCGGATCGATTTCCATCAGCTTTTGCCGAGAGGAGAAACCTGACTTAATTCTGATATGAGACTTGGGTACATCAAATTTATCTGCTAGTAGTTTAATTAACTCTTCGTTAGCCTTACCATCAACTGGGGGCGATTTTAAATAAACAGTCAGACTACCATCAGGTTGTTCTTCAATTTTTTGCTGTTTTGAATTAGGTTTAACCTTGACTTTTTTTTGCATAACTTATTTTGTGTAATTGTCGCAGCCATAACCAGCCTAAAACAGAACCCAATAGATAATGAGGAAAATCCCACCAAACAAAAGTCGTACCAAGTAACAATTTACCTATCAAGGTGGCGCGCATTTGCTCTAATAGTGGCGGATGCCAAAGTTGCAAGAATTCTAGTATACAGGTGATGACAAAAACCCATATAGGAATTTGGATTACTGCCGCCCAACTTCTGAAAAACCAAAATGCGAACAGACACCAAAATATTTCGTAAAATACAGCTGCTCCGTAGTCATTAAACCAGTGATGAGCAGGGCCGTTATAATACTTAAACAAAAATCCCATCGGTACAACGATGAGTACAGAAATAATAATAAATATTGTTTGCTTACGGTATCGGAGCATTTCTATAGACTAGAGACTATCCAAAATTTTAGCAACGGAACGACTAGAAGTCTCCTCTGGGTACTAGGGAAGAAAATATAAGAAGCTACAAAGCGCCCACAGTAAGTAGTTGGATATTTTTTCTTGAGAAGTTTCTAACTAAATAGTTAATGTTTTTTAACATGAAATTACGCAAATTACAAGTAAGCTACATGGAACTGATAAATAGTTCTTTCATTGATGCTGAACTTACATATTTAGTGAGAAATTTAGGAGAGATAATATGGTTTTCGGTACTACAAATCCTGATACGATAAATGGGAGTTCGGGAAATGACACCATAGTTGGTTGGGCTAGTGGTGGTAACGCCAATACTGCCTCCGGTAACGATATCTTGAATGGCTTGGCTGGTAACGATTCCCTCGCAGGTGGCACGGCGAACGACAGTCTTAGCGGCGGAGATGGCAATGACACACTTGATGGGGGTACAGGAAACGATACTCTAAAAGGTGGTGCAGGCAGTGATACCTTCAAAGGCAGTCGGGGTAACGACAACATTGATGGCGGAGATGGCATTGATACCGCAGACTATAGTCAACTAGGTCAAACCATTACCTTATCAGGTGTTGGAACCATTCAAAAAGGTGGGGGATTGGAAAAAGACCTACTCTTTAAAGTAGAAAGGGTGATTGCTAATCCTAATGTTGCCAACAACACTATAGATGCATCCGAATCTTTGGCTGGGGTATCTATCGCCGTTAACCTACAAACCCAAAGTTTAGCTGCTAATAACGTTCCTGGTTTAGGAAGATTGTCATTTACCGCAGTTAACTTTGATAATGTCATCGGCACAAATGCAAATGACACCATTACTGGTGACAATCAAAATAACCAATTATCCGGTAATAATGGCAATGATACACTTGATGGGGGTACAGGAAACGACACTCTAAAAGGTGATGCAGGCAGTGATACCTTCAAAGCCAGTCAGGGTAACGACAACATTGATGGCGGAGATGGCATTGATACCGCAGACTACAGTCAACTAGGTCAAACCATTACCTTATCAGGTGTTGGAACCATTCAAAAAGCTGGAGGATTGGGACAAGACCTACTCTTTAAAGTAGAAAGGGTTATTGCTAATGCTAATGTTGCCAACAACACCATCGATGCATCCCAATCTTTAGCTGGAGTATCTATCGCCGTTAACCTGCAAAGCCGAAGTTTGACTGCTAATAACGTTCCTGGTTTAGGAACATTGTCATTTACCGCAGTCAACTTTGATAATGTCATCGGCACAAATGCAAATGACAACATTGTTGGCGATAACCAAAATAATCAATTATCCGGTAATAATGGCGATGACACACTGAATGGTGGTATAGGAAATGATACTTTAAAAGGTGGTGCAGGTGACGATAGTTACTTTGTTGACACTACTCTTGATATCATTACAGAGGCTGCGAATTCAGGCATAGATACCGTCCGGTCTTCTGTAAGCTACACATTAGGAGCCAATCTGGAGAATCTGAGGCTGAGAGAAGGTGGCAACTTTACCGGGATAGGTAACAGTCTTAACAACTTTCTTTTTGGTAATACTTCTAATAACACTCTAAATGCAAGAGCAGGCGATGATACGCTAGACGGTAGTAATGGCGACGATCTTCTCAATGGTGAGGACGGCAATGATAGCCTACAAGGCGGGCCGGGCAATGATATCCTCAATGGGGGATCTGGAAATGATATCCTCATCGGTACTTTTCCTGGTAGTCCGCTTCCACCTGGATTAGGGGAAATTGATAACTTGACTGGCGGGGCTGGGGCAGATAGATTTATCCTGGGGGACGCTGAAAATGTTTTCTACGACGATAACAATACTACGAATCCTGGTTTTGGAGACTTGGCTTTTATTACTGACTTCAACTCTAGCCAAGACCGAATTGAACTCAACGGATTTTCACAGGATTACCGCTTGCAAGTTGTTGGAAGTAACACACGAATATTCTTAGACAAACTGGGAGCAGAGCAAGATGAAATCATCGGTATTGTGCAGGGGGTAGTAGGTCTCACACTTGATAGTGACAATTTCACTTTTCTATAAGCGGAAAAATACTGGATAAAGTACAAACAATACACTTGCCAGTCCTGAAGGATTAGGTTGCTTATCATCAGGCTCAAACATTAATCCTTCAGCCCAGATTGCCACAGTTCAACCAGGGGACGATCCCGATTTCGACTTTAGACTTCTTGGCATTTGTGGGGAAAAGGGGAAGGGTTAAAGGGTAAAGGTATGGAATTTTCCCAAACCCAGTAACCTTTAACCTTTCTCCAACCGGAAAGCAAAAGCTACTTTTGCAAGATGTCTATTGACTATTGCTATTTGGGCATGAAAAAATAACTACTACTAGCGTACTCTCTCTCAAAGAACCTTCTAATAATGTCCGTCCCAAACCTGATACTTTACTAACCTACAATCCTCGAAATAAAAAACCAATAATTAGACCAACTATTCCAGCAATCAAACCGGCACAAAAGAAGTAGAAAAACAATTCAAAACTTGCTTGAATATTTTGGGTATATCTGAAATTAAATATTGCCCAAATCGCTCCAAGCGTTCCTAAAATTCCTGTTGGAATCGTTACGATTGCTATGACACTTTGAGTTTCCATTTATATATGTATAGTATTATGAGCCGTAAAAGTTTATAGTTAAACACATAACAAACATAAAAGACCGAAATTCGATAAAAATCCAAAAATACGCACGAATAGGATCTATAAATACGTACTTATCCAGAATGGATTATGAATAAAATCTGATGAAAATCAATCCTCCTAAAACTGCTCCTACAATAATGCCTATAATCCAGAAAACAAAAAACCAAAAGAACCAGTTTAAGGCTTGATCGCCAATGAAGATACCACCTGGTGCTTCTTTATATGTCCTCGAACCAACTAAATGACCAATAAAACCACCAACTATTCCACCAAACAATCCTCCCAAAAATGAGTATAAAAACAACTTGAGAGTTACTTGAATATTTTGGCTATACAGTAGATAAATTATTGCCCAGAGCAATCCTATGATTGCTGAGATTCCTACTTGTATCGTTGTACAAAAAATTATCGTTTTCATCACTTTTTTTGCGATCTTAGCTATGGCTAAATATCTAAGGTTAAGACGTTAATAGTAACATGACAAAAAATATCGCCAGAAAACGGAAGCATCCCATTTTGCAAAAAGAGGGAAAAAAAACTAGATTATTCGCGAGTTTCTTCCTTTATTTTGGCTGGGATGCTCCCTTAAGGCGAAGGTGGGCTAACAAGCCTCTGAACACTTTTACTGAAGCTTTAGAGGTGTTTAGAACGGCTATATATGCTCGATTTTTCAATTGGGTCGCCTGGGAAATTATCGCTCATAATTTAACTATTATTAGCCGAGAGACTCTCAAAAATAAAATAAGTCATCACAGTTTTGCTTGAAATTATTACTATCAATTAAGTTTGAGGATTATTTTTAATTGTCCTATCAAATTTAGCGGGATAGTATAGTTAAAACTGGCTTGGTTATATGTACTAACTAGTGATTATTAACAAATTTTTATATCTGATTTGTTCAGCAGTTTCGCACCGATAACTAGTCTCAGCTTCAGTAATGACTATCTTGATTGTGGTATCAATGATAACTATCTTGATGGAAGTGATATTTTCATCATCTAATTTAAAATTTCTCTGGTAGCAATTCTAATCCTGATTTTATTTATACACTAGGAGTCAGTTTTGCATAAAAACATTGTCAACTTAAGAAAGTACTAATATCAAAAGGCAGATTCAAGGATACTTTTCCTCGTGACTAGGGGAACACGGCTGCGTGTTCTCCTTTATTCGACATGAGACTCTTTACAAGCCAGTACTTATCTCGAGGAGTAACACATCTTAATTATTTCTAATTGATTAGCGTTCTAAAATTATCTTGATAATTGCAATTTTGGGTAAATGATAATCAAAACTAATCACCTTGACAAATTTAATCGTCAATAGTTGCAATCAAAACCGATGAAATCCCTCAAAAGTCCCTCATCCAGCTTTTCTAATTTTCAAGCGCCAGAACAAACTCCTCAATTGGCCTATAGACCGTTTGGTGGCCAAACTCAAAAAGCATCTTTTACGCCCGTGACACAAACGGATGTAGAGAATGAAGCTGAAGAAAAGATGGAAGTAACTGGATTGGAATTACAAGCCAAGCATCGGACGATTACGCCAGAGGGACAAGAACGGCTGACTGTATTGCAAGCCAAGATGGATCGATCTTTGAATTCTCGGCTGGAAAAAGCAACTCGATTTGGTCATAACTTTGCCAATATTCCAGTCAGAAGACCAAATACATCAACACCAATTCAAGGAAAACTGACGATTGGGGAGCCTGGAGATAAGTACGAACAGGAAGCTGACCAAACAGCACGTCAGGTGATGCAAAAAATTCATCAGCCACAGAGTGGAAAACTTCAGCGAGAAAAATTATCTGATGAAGAAGAATTGCAAATGAAGCCAGAGGGCAGTATTCAGCGCGAGGAACTGCTAGAAGAAGTACAAATGAAATCTTGGGGAGAAATTCCCTTGCTACAAAGGGAGGAACTACCAGAAGAAGAATTGCAAATGAAGCCGCTTGGTACTTCATCCCAGATAATGAATGAGGTAAAATCCCCAAGCAAACCGCTTGAACATGACATTAGTCGAATCTCACTGCGGCGTCCACAAACAAAACTGACAGTTAGCCAACCTGGAGACATTTATGAGCAGGAGGCTGATAGTGTCGCCCAATTGGTGATGCAGAGGATGAGCGAACCTGTGCAATCTATCCAACGGGAGGCATTACCAGAGGAAGAAGACCAATTACAAATGAAATCCTTGGCGGATTCCGTTACTCCTTTGGTGCAGCGTCAGGGTGGAGGAAGGACAGCCGCAACATCTGAGCTAGAAACTTCAATCCAACAAGCACGTGGCAATGGGCAGCCACTTGCAGATGATATCAAGCACCCAATGGAGCAAGCATTTGGGGCTGATTTCGGTAGCGTCCGGGTTCATACTGATGCTCAATCTAATCGTTTAAATGAATCTATACAAGCTCGTGCTTTTACCACAGGGCAGGATGTGTTCTTCCGTCAAGGCGAATACTCTCCTGGAAGTGATGCAGGCAAGGAATTACTGGCCCATGAGTTGACGCACGTTGTCCAGCAGAATGGCAGTGCAGTGCAGCCGAAATCTCTTCATCTAGCACCAAAAGAAAATAAACTCCAGACAAAAGTGCCGACAACCTCTGCGGGGCATGGGCTAGCTATCCAACTGCGAGAGAATTTTCAAAAACCAAGTGACGAAGATAACCAAAAAAAATTAGAGTCAAAAACTGATACGGAAAACGGCGAACAACAAAATCAGCCTACAACAGAAAAACATCAAGCTATCGCTACACCTCCAGATAATGGTGGGAACGCGGCAACAGACCCACCTCCAACAAAAAAAGTTGGTGCAGCAGTAACTCAGAAACAGGTTGAGGTTGGGGGAAATCAACCAAAAGAGCTTGAGTCAAAAGATATTAAAGTTAATACAGAAAAGGTCGATTCTCAACAGCAAGCTCAAAGCAAAGGAGCAGATGTAGGTAAGGTAAACGCAGATTTATCTGGAGGAAACGCCGGGAAAGCGATCGCCGGATTACCAGGGGCAAATGTAGCCAGTACAACAGTAAAATTACCTGATGCAGCAGTTGATGGTAAAAAGGCTCCCACTTCCCCTAAAGATGACCCAGGATTTCAAGCGGTAGTCGGCACAACAAAAGAGGTTGCAGGACTTGAGAAAAAACACCCACCTGCTAATAGCAAAGCCCAAGAAGCCCAAGCAGCAGCCCAACCCCCAGGTAATGAAGTAGACAGCAAAGCGCAAGCCAATCAAGTTGGACAGATGCAACAGGCCCCAACACCAGGATTTGACGCTGCCGCCTTCAAAGCCAAATTGATGGAGCGGATTGCTGATATGGCTCCCAAGAACTTGGAAGAGGCGGACAACTTTAAAAATAACAATAAACTGGACTCTGTTAAAGGCGATTTGAGCGGTCAGGTTAAAGAAGAACAGAAAAGCTCTCAGGGTCAACTAGAAGAGAAAACTAAAGAAAAACCTGATGCTAGTGGGATTGAGGCTAAACAAGTAACACCACTGCCCAAGAATGAGCCAGGGACACCGCCAACAGGTGTTGATGCAGATAAAGCCGCACCCAAATCTAAAGGACAAAGTGAAGTCGAAGCACCACTGCAAAATGACAGTAAAAAACTTGACCAGCAGATGAAAGAGGCGGATATTACCGAGGAGCAATTGGCAAACTCCAATGAACCGGAGTTTCAAGGGGCACTCGCAGCCAAGAAAGACGCTCAAACCAATGCCCAAGAAGCACCGCCACAATATCGCCAACAAGAGCAAGGGATACTCGCAACCGCTCAAGCTACGGCATCAGCTACAGCCCAGCAGCATCTCCAAGCAATGCACGGTATCCGTACTCAAAACCTGGGTCAGGTAGGGGAGCAGCAGGTGGGTGCCAAGAGCAAAGATGAGCAAGCACGGGCAAAAGTTGCTGGTGATATTAATAAGATTTATGACAAGACTAAAGCTAAAGTTGAGAAAACCCTCAGCGAACTAGACACTCAAGTTATACAAGCCTTTGATGCTGGTGCTGCTGACGCCAAAAAAGCCTTCGAGGATTACGTTGGCAAGCGGATGGACGATTATAAGAGCGATCGCTACAGTGGCTTTTTTGGGCCAGCAAAATGGCTGAAAGACAAATTGTTTGGTATGCCCTCAGAGGTGAACGCTTTCTATCAAGAGGGACGGCAGCTTTATATTAATCAGATGGATGGTGTGATTAACAAAGTTGTCGCCATTATCAGTAAAGGACTTACCCAAGCCAAAGCAGAAATTGCTAATGGTAAGCAGGAGATTCAGAATTATGTTAATCAACTACCGCAAGACTTAAAAGGAGTTGGTCAACAAGCTGCCGCAGACATTGACAGCAAATTTGCAGAATTGCAACAAAGTGTTGACGATAAACAAGATGAGCTAATTGACACCCTAGCCCAGAAGTATAAAGAAAACTTGGAAGCTGTTGATGCCCGCATTGAAGAGATGAAGGCAGCAAATAAAGGTTTTATTCAAAAAGCTTTCGACTTCATCGTGGGAGTCATCAAGACGATCGTTGAACTGACCAAAATGCTTTTGCAAGTGCTAGCGCGAGTTGCTGGCGTAGTTGGGCAAATCCTCAAAGACCCGATTGGTTTCTTGACTAATTTGATCCAGGCGGTGAAGCAAGGCTTCCTCAACTTCATGAATAACATCGGGAAGCACCTCCAACAAGGATTAATTGGCTGGCTGACAGGCACAATGGCAGAAACTGGTATTGAAATGCCAGAAAATTTCGACCTCAAAGGAATCTTTAGCCTAGCGATGCAGCTTTTGGGCTTTACCTACGAAGCAATTCGCGCCCAAGCTGTGAAACGATTGGGTGAAGAAAAGGTCAGCCGATTGGAACAAACTGTTGATGTATTTCAAGTTTTAGCCAGTCAGGGAGTGGCTGGGATGTGGGAGTTTGTCCAAGAGAAGATGGGCGACCTCAACGCTTTGGTGATTGAACCCATCAAGAACTTTATCATTGAAAAAGTGATTACAGTAGGGATTGAGTGGATTCTCAGCTTGTTGACTCCGACTTCAGCATTTATCAAAGCTGCTAAGGCGATTTATGAAATTGTCAAATTCTTTATTGAACGCGCCCAGCAGATTGCCGATTTAATTAATGCGATACTGGATGCAATTGGTGCGATCGCTAGTGGTGCGATCGATCAAGCAATCAAAGGCGTTGAAAATGCCCTAGCTAAATCTTTACCAGTTGCGATCAGTTTCCTAGCAAGTCTTTTGGGCTTAGATGGAATTGCTGGCAAGGTTCAAGCAATATTCAAGAAGCTGCGTAAACCGATGGAAAAAGCAGTTGATTGGGTAATTGATAAAGGTGCGAAGGCGTTTAAGAAAGTTGGCAACAAATTTAACAAGAGTAAGGTTGGAAAGAAATTCAACGCTGCTAAAGATACGGCGAAGGAGAAATATAAAGCAGGTAAGCAATGGGTTGAAGATAAGAAGGAAGCCGGTCAGAAATGGGTTGAGAATAAGAAAAAATCTGTTAAGGATAAGTTTCACAAGTTTGGCAATAAAATTAAGGATAGATTTAGGTCTGGCAAGGATAAACACAAAGAAAGGCAAGCCAGAAATGGCAAAGCTGATGAGCGGACAATGGAGAAGAAACAAGCTGACCTTAAGGCAGCTTTAGCAGAAGCTCAAACACTGATGCTCAATGATAAACTTTCATTTGAAGATGTCGAGAAGCGTCTGCCTAAAATTAAAGCTAAATATAAGATGACTTCGTGCAAACTTGTCATTGACAAAGATGCTGAAGAGCAAACAACTGCTCATCTTGAGGGTGAAATCAATCCTAAGGCGAAGAAAGACAAGGTTTCCAAACCCAAATTATATGACAATCCCGCCCCGATTGTCGGTAAACACGTGGTGAAGGATGTAGTTAAGGGTCGCAAACCACCACGCCATTCTCACCACGTTCCTGCTAAAGGACTAAAAGTTGCCATCAGTCAGGATTTGGAAGC
The DNA here is from genome assembly GCF_034530995.1 of Nostoc sp. DedQUE04. Taxonomy (NCBI): domain Bacteria; kingdom Bacillati; phylum Cyanobacteriota; class Cyanophyceae; order Nostocales; family Nostocaceae; genus Nostoc; species Nostoc sp. DedQUE04. The sequence continues at coordinate 125,952 of NZ_JAVRCA010000007.1, forward strand.
AATCATCAAAAAGCTGAAAAATAAACCTTTCAAAGATGATAATGCTGCTAAGGATCTGGCAAATAATCTTAATACTCGTGTTGCTGAACTCAACAATATTAATAAAGAAGGTGTGGGACTTAGCGCGATTCTAATTCACGAAGATACTCATAAAAAGAGTTCAACAGCTGTGCATAACAGCAAATTGAAAGAACCACTCGCAAAACATCTAGATGCAGAGCAGCAACTGACTCAACAGAAGCGGATAAGGGTTATGGATGCCACTCAGAAAAAGCTTCTTGTGAATCCAAGGACGAATAACTGGAGAGATTTTTTAGCAGCTTGTTACCAAGAAATTAAAAACAAAGCCCAATCACCTAACCAAAAGAAAGTTGCTGAAATTATCTTGAGTGATGCAGAAAAAGAATTCAAGGATATTGACGATGATGATAGAGAAAGAATCTTAGAAAACACCAAAGATCAGTTAAACAATTTACTTGAGCGAGCTTTTAATGACGCCTACCACTTTGATAAAACTAAAGTAAAGTTAGCTTTGGATGCCAGCAAAGTAGATGGTAGCTCAAAGAATAAAAACGCAGCTATGAATGATTTGGAGGATCTAGCAGAACAAACATGGGAACCAATTTATAGACCAATACATTAGGTATTATGGTTTCATCTCAAAAAAATGAATACCAATTGATTTTTGGTACTAAATTTAAACTTTAGTTTCATAAAATATTACATAAGGAAGGAGTAAATCTGACACATAGCTGACAAAATAAAATGAAAAGCTGACAATAGCTAACATTTAGCTTGACAAAAGGAGCAGACATCGACATGACTCGGCTTTCCTTAACCTGTTCTTTTGATCCCTCAACATTCAACTTGAGCGAAAGTGCCCGCAAAGCAACTAAAATAGACTTTAATATCCAACCAGAGCAGCGTATCAGTTTGGTTAATCAAGGTACGTGGAGTGTACTTCCTTTCGCCAGAGTTCTTCCTTTTACAGATACCTTTGGCAAGGAGATAGTTGGTATTCGCCTTTTACCTGGTAAAGTCTTAGCGCAGAGTCCTGTAGTTGTCTGCTCTCAAAACCAAATTGTTACTGTATCTACTTCTTTAAGTACGGCCCTACCAATGCTCATTTATAGATATAAGTTGTATAAATTACGCCGTGGGAAGGAATCTCTACGTGAGTTGTGGCCGGAGGTAAAGGACGAACTGATCGAACTCCATGTTGCAATGGGTGGAGAGGATCATCTCGAAGGGCTGGAGTCAGTCATCTTCGATGACAAATTATATCCACAAAGCGACAATGCAGCAGTTGTTCAGGAAGCTGCGTGTGAAAGTTTGGAGCGTTTAGACTCAAATCCGCAACACCTACTATATCGAAAATACCTGCATCAAGCAATAACTAAGCAGGTAGTAGCTATTCCGCTTCCCGATCGGCTTGGTACTTGGAGAAATGCAGCAGCAGTTGTAGCGCTACAGATCAGTAACCAGTTGAAGAAAAATATTGAAGAACAGCAACTTGCAGCTTGGGAGGTTGCTAAACTTCCTGCTTCTATAGATACAAGCACCTCCCGCACAATTGAACATATCTTCAAACTCGGTGGTAATGCTGATTTAAGGGTAGCTAAGGCGGCGCAGATTCTGGTAAAACAGCAGGATTCGGTATTGCAAGAATGGAAACGCGATCCGATTTGGACAGCAACAATAACTTTAGCTAACGAGGGCAAAACATATAATGGTTTGGCTCATGTTGAAGCAGCCAAAAACTTAGATGAATCGGGTGAACCAGCACGCGCCTTTGATGCTCTGATCAGCGCTGCATTCTGGTCTTACAATTTCCAGGGCGAAGCTCTAATATCTGTAGTGGATGCAGCACGCTACCTTGCGACACAACATGAATGGAAAGAAATTAGTGAGATTCTTGAAAACCTGGCTAACCTCTACAACAAGTAGAGTGGACTTTCAAAAGTGGTAACTATTGACACTGCCACCTGATTCAATCTCAAATCAGATGGGCATAACCCCCTATCATCTGGCTAATTCCTAAGAGAACCAGACATTACAATCGCTACTAATTAGATGCTCAATTATTACAGCAAAATCATTAATTGTCAAATAACCATATATGTACGCGATCGCTAAAACAGATGATCATCAAATCAACACCGACTTAACCCTACACGACTCCTGCCAATCTCCCTTAACCGTTCGCGCGATCGCACTCACTCTCACCAAACAAAACAACGAACTCATTGCGTGTCGTCTCACCTTCCAAGTCAACCCACAACTCTACCAACGCATCGATACCACCGCTTTATTCAATCTTAAACCAGCTGTGCGTAACCCTCTATCATCTGACAAATTTCTCCGCGAACCAGACATCACCATCGAAACCAGTCTGAAACCCGATTTATTACCACTACTAGCAGAACACGCTGTCAATATTGATGCAACGGCAAAATATATCCTGAATTTAAGTCAAGAACAACCTGATAATCAAATCCTTTCCACCGAAAGTTGGTTAGGTTTATCTGTTAAACAGCAACAAGAATCAGGCGAAATCGGCTATCGTACTTTTTGGTCTTATATTAGTCCAGAAAAACTAGCTCAAACAAGCACGAACGGTGAAAGAATTGCTGAAGGTATTGTCAACTTTTTTAAAGATTGGACTGAAGCTAATTTATCTGTAAAAACTCAGAAAGCATCTGCAAAAATGCTAGAAAGGATCGATAAATTTTTGACTGAATTTGCTGATATTAACCAAGATGAAATAACACAAAAAATAGAGGCAGATTTGCCCTCAGATTCTACAGATGGTAGTATTTTTGAAGAAATAATCAATTTTTTCCAAGCTGATGATTGGCCCTTTGTACAACTTCCAGGACAGCCAGCTTTACAAATATTGTTCCAAGGCGAAAATGGCAAATGGAATTGTTACGCTAGAGCCAGAAGCGAACAAAATCAATTCGTTTTTTATTCAATTTGTCCAGTCAATTCACCAGAAAAGAAGCGGCTGGCTGTAGCAGAGTTTTTAACTAGAGCTAATTCTGGCATGATGATCGGCAATTTTGAGTTAGATTTTACCGATGGCGAAATTAGCTACAAAACTAGTATTGATGTTGAAGGTGACAGACTCAGTTTTGCACTTATTCAACGGGTGGTTTACGCCAACGTGACGATGATGGATGAATACTTGCCAGGGATTATGTCTGTGATTTATGGTAATGTCTCACCAGAAGAAGCGATCGCTAAAATTGAAAGGTAGTTAATCAGCCCTTATTCGTAATGATACCGACAAGCTAAAAAATCAATCTGAGTGTTTCCCACCCGATATACAAGCCGATGTTCTAAATCAATTCGCCGCGACCAAATATCTGCATCCATATATTTTAATGGTTCTGGTTTACCAATCCCCTCAAACGGGTCTTGCATTACAGCCGTAACCAAATCTAATATTTTCGATGCTTTCTGAAAATCCTGCTTAAACCACCAAGCTAAATCTTCTTTAAATTGAGAACTAAAACCAGGACTGCGATTAACAATAACTAATTTAATTTCAATAGGTTCAGCTTTTTTTTTCTTCTTGCTCAATCCCCAACTCCTGCTGAAGTTCTGCTAGCGTTTGAGATTGGATGTTACCTGTTTTCGACTCCTCTATTGCATCCAGTAAACGACGCGCATTAGCAGGCGATCGCAAAAGATAAACCGTCTCAAGTAAACTCACTAAATCTGATTCAGCAATCAAGGCTACATTTTCACCATCACGACGGTTGATCATATACACCTGATGATTTTCTACTACCAGCTCTAATAACTTAAAAAAGTCATTTCTCGCATCGGTTGGGGATGTGATTTTGTAAAACAACATTAGTTAATGTACATAAAGTTGTACATAAATTATAAACTATGCGGTTCGTGGGTAGTTGAATATTTCTTTTTTGCTAGTCCCTAAATAGAAGTCATAGTAACAATTGCCACTATAACTTCTGCTGCGTTTGAGTATTTCTGAGTCTTGATTTAAATTCCCAACTAAACCTTTGCTTCCAAAGATTTGAGTAACTCAGTATTCACGCCTGACTCACGAGTTAGGGCAATTTTGCCAGTACGGGCGATTTCTTTCAAACCAAATTTTTGTAATACTTGCACGATCGCTACTAGTTTACCTGGATCTCCCACAACTTCTAAAGTGAGAGAATCTTCCGCCACATCCACGACTCGCGCCCGGAAAATCTGAGACAGTTCGATCACTTCTGAGCGATTGCTGGTACTAGCATTCACCTTCAAAAGCATCAATTCCCGCTCTACACAAGGAGTTTCGGTAATATCCTGGACTTTTAAGACATTGACTAACTTGTACAGTTGCTTAGTGAGTTGCTCGATCACGCGATCGTCACCAGGGACAACCATTGTAATTCGGGAGACTCCTCCTTGTTCAGCAGGGCCAACAGCAAGGCTTTCAATATTAAAGCCGCGACGCGCAAATAAACCAGATATGCGGGAAAGAACACCCGCCTCATCTTCTACGAGAACTGAAAGGGTATGTTTCATCTTCGCCAACAGAGGCTAGAGCAGGAATTGAGTAACGCAGACACTAGCTAAGGGCAATGCTAGACCTACTACCGCACTAAATTTTCAGTGCGACCTCCTATTGTAAACTTAAGAGCTGCACTCATTGCATTTCCAATCGAGAAATTGTTTAGAAATTCTACTGCAAGCAAGAATTTGATTGAATGTATATCTTTTTGTTGGCAGATGCAGCATTTGTTGCAAACCTTTTATACTCAGATTTGATCGGTTTCTAATAGGAGAAAAGTTTTTATGGGTTGGCTACAAAGATTGTTTGGCATGGAAAAACCTCAAAATGCAGAAGTAAATCCGGCTCCACAGGCTATACAGCAAGCTCCTAGTAGTGATGTTGCTAGTGCTACGCAATCAATACCCCCAGAACGTCTGGGATTAAGCGGGGAATACGATCAAAGTGGTTTAGCAAAGCGGGTAGCGTTGGCATTTGATGAAGATCCCCAACTCGACGATGTTAATACCCTTTGGGTGGCTCAGACGGGTAGCACTGTAGTGTTGAAAGGTAAAGTTCCCAGTCAAGAAATTCTCAACAAAATGGTTTCTGTGGCGCGTTCTGTAAATGGTGCTACAGATGTTGACACTAACCAAGCAACGATTGGCTAGGTGCAAGAAGGCAGAAGCTTGAGGGAGATGAGGGAGATGAGGGAGCAGGGGAAGAATTCAAACTCCTAATTCCTAACTCCTAACTCCTAACTCCTAACTCCTCTCTCAATCCAATCTAAAATCGCTTGGTTAACTTGTTCTGGACATTCATCATGGGGACAATGCCCTACGTCTTCCAGATTTAGCAGTTCCAACTTCTCGTTATACTGGGCAAATTGGCTAGCTAGGGCTGGCGGCACAAACCGATCTTTTTGTCCCCAAATTAAAAGCATCGGAATTGTTAAGGTTGGTAATACTGTCTTGACACTGGGGCTAAAGTTAATTCCGATCGCCGCTTTGAATAAAGCACTAAATGCCCTCGCAGAACCCCGGTCTTGGGGAGGCCCTGCTAAAATTTCGATCAGTTCATCGGTAATCGCTTCTGGGTTAGCGTATGCAAGACGTGCCCAGCGACGCAGCACCCCAGGACGGCGCACGAAGTTAAACACAGGTTTAAGTATCAACGGCGAAGCAACAACATTTTTAATTGCTGTGACAAGTGGGCGCAGCACAAGAGGAATTGCTTCTTGTTCTAATGACGGGTCTGGTAAACTCATCATCACCATACCCAGCACCATATCGGGGTGGGCGGCGGCGGCGGCCATAGATATCAGTGAACCGTTGGAATTGCCTATTAATATTGCTGGTTGACGGATAAATGTTTTCCAGAAATCGTAAACTTGCTCAACCCAGAGTTCGATGCTGTAATTAGCTGTGGCTTTTTCAGAAGCACCAAAACCCAACATATCTATGGCGTAAACTGTGTGATGCTCACCCAATACCTCTAAATTATGTCGCCAATGACCAATGGAAGCGCCAAAGCCATGTAACAAAATTAGCGGTGTTGTATTGGGGTGACTTTGGCTAGGACGAATGTAAGTGTAGCGAGTTTGCCAGCCACGCCAAATCCAATCTCTTTGATTACCAACTCGTTCCTGCCAGTGTACCGTAGCGATCGCACTTACCTCCGATTTATCAGCACTAAAATACCATTATAAGAATTGGGGATTAAGCATTGGGCATTGGGCATTGGGCATTGGGCATTGGGCATTGGGCATTGGGCATTGGGGATTGGGCATTGGGGATTGGGCATTGGGCATTGGGCATTGGGCATTGGGCATTGGGCATTGGGCATCGAGAAGAGACAAGGTAGACAAGGAAGAGGGGGGAGATAAAAGAGAGACTTGTTCAATAATTACCCCTTATCCTCATTGTCCCCCTTGTCTCCTCATCTTCCCTGCTCCCCTGCTCTCCATGCCCCATGCCCCATTCCCCATTCCCCATTCCCTATTTACTTAACAAATTGGGGCATAATTTCAGCTGCGGTAAATATTCCATAGATGCCGCGTTGGTGCAATTGTCTGCCAGCTTTGAGATAGCCGAAAGCAGGGCCGCAGACATTGGCTGCCATGCTGGTTTCATCTCCCAGAGTAAATGTATGGGTAGAAATCTTTCCTTCAAAGGTGCGTCCTGTTACCTTCACATTAGTGCTGAGAGGCTTTTTAGGATTGCGAGTATCGACTACACCACCAACTGTAACGCGATCGCGCCCTACTATCCCGGCTACTTCTAACATCACATCATCAGCGTGTTCCATATTTTTCAAGGTCAGCACGCCGTTAGTTTTATCTAGTAGTGCTTCTACTTCCGCGTCAGTCATCGCCCTCGCAGCTTCTACTGTGTAACCAGGCATGTGGCCGATGTCTTCCCGGACAGTGGCGCGGTAAGCTTCCCAGTTAGCAATTCCCACCCCAAAGGTAATTTCAACTTGATGAATTTCGGCGTAACTTTGGGCGGCTAAAGCTGCTGCTGCTGTTAATAGTCCAGGTGTAGCACCGCATCCTGTCATGTAGGTAATTCCGGCGGCTTGCAGTTCCTCTTTCATCGCTAGGAGTTGTTCTACAGCAGTGGTGCGTTTAATCGCATCTACTAGTACCCCACGCCAACCAGATTTGATAAATTCCTTGGCGACATTGGGAATAAAGTCATTAGGTAGGTTGGGTAAAGCCAAAAAATACCCATCTACTTCAGCTATTTCGATTAAATCCTGAATACTTTGATTTGTTAATGTACCAATTGGCTCTAAATAACCGACTGAACCCTGAGACTGATATGTTGCAATGGATTCTTTAGTATTTAAACCGTCAGCAGCGTAAGCGTAACCTTTTTGGTCTGCTGCTGCAACTAAAATCATTTCTCGTTTGCCAGCAACTACCTTGGCGGCTGCTTGTCCGAGTCCGCCGAAACCCAGTACTCCCACACGTATCGCTGGCGAAATATTTAGAGAATTTTTGATTTTTTCAGAATTCATAGTCAATTTGTTAAGTTGAATCAAAAGCCTTGAATATTCGGCATCTCAGCTTCCGGCTGGTAACTGGTGGCTGATGGCTGATAGCTCAAAGCTATAGAGATTAATTATGATTCATTATCCTGGGTTCTTTAACCTGATATTGCAGATATTTATCTACTAGCGATCGCTTTTGAGTTTTTTGACTGGGAATATACCAGATTTAAACCAATGGGCGCAACTGGCAACCCAGAAAAAAGCTTAAAAAAACTAGCTAAACTTGATGTTCTGACAGAATAGAGTTGCGTGATGTATGCAATCACTCATGGGAGCGATCGCTTAAAGTGGTATGAAATTGTTAAAATTCTGAGCATTATGAAGCGCATTTGCACTACAGTTAATATTTTTAGAATAACTTCATTATCTGCTTTTATATTTGCTAGCACCACTAATTTATTGCTAGTGCAGACAGTCATAGCTAAACCAGTACAGACAAAAAAGCCAGTCAATCAACCAATACCATTCAACTCAAGAGTACGAATATATCCTGCAAATAATAGCTTACCAGCAAGCCGTTTTATAACGATTGAAAGTGTTATCAAAAAGTCTAGTAAGATGCAAATTGTAGAAGCAAAACTTACAATATATGAGGAATTTACAGCCAAAACAGGGGAGTACAAATCATCGATTTCTAACAACCGAATGGTGTGGATTGTGACTGGTTTTGTCCAAGGTGAGTTGAGAATGGCTAAAGGTAGAAGTGTCTGTACTGATAATGCTAAACTTGTGGAAGTAACGGATGCTGAAACGGGCGATTCGTTTGGTAGAAGTATTTACTGTCCCCCAAACAACCAGATAAATTTTATGCGGTAAAGTTGACTTAGAATCAAAAATAACTTGTATTCAGGAGATTAACAATTACAGTGGTGCAATCGCTTCATTATCTATAGTGATAACAAGTTGACCTGTCAGCAGTAATTTTAACGCTCATAAATTTCTAATGGTAAATTGTCTGGGTCTTTAAAGAAAGTATATTTTTTACCTGTAATTTCATCAACTCTGATATTTTCTACCTCTACTCCTTTCGATTTTAAATAAAAAACAGTTTCCTCAACATCATCAACTTTAAAAGCAAGATGTCTTAAACCACAAGCCTCTGGCTTACTAGGCCGTTCTGGAGGATTGGGGAAAGAGAATAGTTCGATTTGAGTATTTTCTGCAACTTTTAAATCTAATTTATAAGAATTTCTGGCGGCGCGAAAAGTCTCTTGAATAATCGAAAAGCCTAAAGTTTCGACATAAAATGCTTTGGAGCGATCATAGTCAGAACAAATAATCGCTACATGATGAATGCCAGTGGTTTTCATGTGTACTTTTCAAGCTACTAATCATTTACCTGTAGCACTTTTAGCAGAGTTTTGCTAGTCTTTGCAAGTTCAGGGCTTTCGCAAAGTGCTAATCTGGAAAATGCAAACTTTAATTTTTGCATAGTCCTACTTGGGCGATCGCATCATTGAACTATCTAACCGCTATGAAATTGTTGCTTGAGCAAGGATTACCACTCTCTGCGGCAGCATTGCTACGTGATGCAGGTATTGACACCATCGTTTACCGTTGTTGCCGGATGTCTAAACTTTCGCATATTTAACTTAAATTTATATTCAATCAGCAAAAAGCCATATTACTTTCTCAAAACTTCATATTTAATAAGCAAAAAGCCATATTGCTTACTCAAAATGGCGTTTTACTTTCTTAAACCCCAGTTTGCTTTCTCATTTTAGTGTTTTCCGCAAGCAAAAAGAGCTTTTACTTTCTCAAACCCCAGTTTGCTTTCTCATTTTGGTATTTTCCACAAGTAAAAAGAGCTTTTACTTTCTCAAACCCCAGTTTGCTTGTTTATTTAAGTAATTTCCGCATTCATGTTGATCTATCGTTGAGCCGTTAGCTTGCAAGCTTCATTCAGCAAGAATCTTTCAGGTGTTCTTTACGATATAGATTTAATACCTAGACATTACTATTGTCACGTAGTTAGATTTAACTTTTCAACCCATTACTTTATGTTGGAAAAATTGAAGCATCTGCGACACTTAGGAAAGTTACAACCGATTTGTAATTATACTAATAAATTTATTTACCCTTCTCTAAAATTTTTAGTTTTTAGCATTATTCTGCTGAGTTTCTTTGTTGGTGGGTGTGAGAAAGAAGATGAAAATAAGGCGATGGATAAAGAAATATCAAGACTGGAGGAAGAAGCAGAAAAGCAAATTATATCTAAAGTTAAAACTCAAAGAAACTACTTCTTAAAGAACAAAATATTTTTTATACCTCCTGACGAACCAGCAACTAACTATGGCTCATCTCCACCAATTTTTGGAACACAAATATGTTATCATTACTATACTAAAACAGATACTAATATTCTCTCTAAGACAACCATTGATGCTGTTTATAGCTATGGCGTTCAAGACGACTGTGGTGGTATGTTTGGCTTTGAACTTAAGTGGTATGTTGGAGCGAGCTTTGCAGTTCGCATTCCTGGGAGCAAGCAAGTGAAACTAATAAGTATTGTCTGTAGAAGCAATGAATTTGGGCGTGTACCATCGCGTCCAGAATACATAAATGGTGTAGTTAAATGCCCTCCTGAAACAACACAAGTATTACCGATTTAACTAACTCCACAAATTAAAAAATACAGGTATTCTGCAATTAGTAACTTTATTGCACGTCTGCTCGGTTGCCGATGTACACATTACTGAACTGAGATTATTAATGAAACTGAGGCAGGATCAACCCACTCATTTCCTTCGTAGTAGTCAAAGTGGTGATGATAGCCTGATTCTGTACTAGTGTCAAAATTAAACCAGTCTGCAAACACTTCTAGTTTCTCTGGTGTTCCTTCAATCTTTAAAGAACTGCCATCAACCATAACCTTGAGAGAACAATCACTCTTACGAATGAGTAACGAATTTAAACAAGAATCATAAGGTGCTGGGTCAAGTTCATTGACAGGAATACAAACTTGCACATTCTGAGCTTGAAGGAATTCAAGAATCGATTGGCGAATGCTTCTCAAATCTCCCGGTGTACCTGATAGATCAATCTCACCGCCATAATGGTCGTCACTAAAACGGATATGAATCATACTTGTCCATCTCAACCATCCATTACCTTAAGCTGGATTTTTACTATTCCTGTAAAACAGTCTTTGATACAATCCTAGTTTTCTTAAGGTCTGCTTCGGAAAGTTTTTCCCCAGCTTGCAAGCGAGTAGCGGAAGTTTGCAACACTGTTGCTGCACCTTTATCTCCTATTTGTAAAGCAGTTTTAGCAGCCGTTTGTAGCATTGTGGCTGCACCAGTGCGATCGCCTTGTTGCAATTTCGCCTCTGCTAACTGGGTTTGCCTATACTTCGCTAATGCGAAAATAGACTGTTGCACTTGGGGATTAGATGTCGGTTGATATGCCCGCACTACATCTGCATACACTGGCATCAAGGGCGAAAGTAAGCCTTGTTCGTTAACCAACGGGTCATCATAACGAATTTGCAGATGCCCGATCGCTTGTTTCCCTTCTAGCAATTTTCCCAGATAAATGTTAGCCAAAACTACCCGTTCTACATCCTGCATCAAATCTCCCAAACGCACAGCAAAGCTACCATCAGCTTCAGTTTCCACTGGTAACTCGATTGTGTCTGGGGCAACTTGAGCAACGGGTTTCAATTCTGCTAGTCGGACATTGGGCACTAAAGATAACAGCAAGTAAGCATTAGTTAGCCCAATCGATTGAATCCGTCCAAACAGTCGGCTAAATTGCTCCACAGCTTGTTCGGGACGTTCGATATAAGCTAAAGTACCACCACCGACATCGGCAATGTTTTCTAGCATATCTTGATTCCAGCTATTGCCAAATCCGAAAGTGTTGATAGTTAGGTTCAGCTTGGCAGCCTTTTGCGCCAGTTTCAGACAGCGCTTATTGTCATCTCGCCCTATATCCCACTTCCAAATCCGCAAACCGCTTTCACCATGTCCATCCGTCAGCAGAAACGCCTGAGAAACAGCGCCTCTTGTGCCCTTCATCAGTTCTGTAATTCCCAATTCCAAACCATCAGCGATCGCAGTGCCGCCGCTAGCAGTCAGTTTGCTTTTAATTTGAGATTTGATGCTTTCGGGGTCTTCAATCGCTTGGTTGGGGATAATGACTTCCGCAGTGCCAGAAAAAGCTACAACCGAGATGCGATCGCCTACTTTCAACCGATCGATTAAACCTTCCACCGCCTGGATCGCCATTTTAATTGGATGTCCATGCATGGAACCACTTTTATCCAAAATCAAGCAGAGATTAAGGGGAAGATTTCGATCGGACTCACCAGCGATTGCCGAAATTGTAATTGCCAATTGACGTTGGCTACTTGTTTGAGCCAGATCAACATTATTGTCATTTAACGCCGAGAGCAATTTAACTTTCATCTAAACTTGAGTTTACTGGGGAGGAGTATCTTGCAAAACTGTTTTGGAGACAATTCTGGTTTTCTTGCGATCGCTTTCAGATAAATCTCCACCAGATTGTAGCTGGGTGGCAGAAGTTTGCAACACCGTCGCTGCACTAGTATCTCCCATTTGCAGTGCAGTTTTCGCAGCCGTTTGTAACATTGTCGCCGCACCAGAGCGATCGCCCTGTTGTAATTTCGTCTCGGCTAACTGGGTTTGGCGATACTTCGCTAATGCCAAAATAGACTGTTGCACCTGGGGATTCGGATCTGCTTGGTAATTTTTGACTACATGGGCATAAACTGGGATATTTGGTGTAACTAAACCTACCTTGTTAGCGGCTGGATCGTCGTAGCGGACTTGCACATTAGCGATCGCTTGTTCACCTGTTGGCAATTGTCCCAAATAAATATTAGCTAAGATTACCCGTTCTGCATCTTTCATTAAATCTCCCAACCGCACAGCGAAACGTCCATCAGCTTCTTGTTGCAGTGGTAACTCGATTGTGTCTGGGGAAACTTGGGCGATAGGTTTGAGTTCCGCTAACCGGACATGGGGCATCAGGGAGAATAGCAGATAAGCATTAGTCAATCCCACAGTTTGAACACGACTAAACAGGCGATTAAACTCTTCGGCTGCCTGTTCGGGTTTTTGAATATAAGATAAAGTACCTAAGCCAGCATCGGCAATTTTTTCTAAAACATCTTGGTTCCAGTTGTCACCAAATCCCAAAGTATTCAAAGTCAAATTATAGCTAGCAGCCAATTGGGCGAATTTCAAACAGCGATTGTTATCACCGTGTTCATTTTCCCCATCGGTTAATAAAAAGGCTTGGGAAACAGTATCTTTTTTTCCCTTTGCCAACTCTTCAATCCCCAAGCGCAGTCCTTCATCAATCGCAGTCCCACCATCAGCAGATAGGCGATTAATTTGCTGTTTGATTTTCTCTGGATCTTCGATACTTTGACTGGGTACTAAAACTTTGGCACGGTGATCGAAAACTACAACACTGAGGCGATCGCTAGGATTGAGTCTATCTACCAGACGATTCGCTGCTTTTTTCACCGTTTCTAGCGATCGCCCGTTCATAGAACCACTATGATCGAGAATCAAGCATAGATTCAGTGGCACATTTCGGTCTTGATTTTCTGCGATCGCCGAAATCGAAATTCCCAACTGACGTTGACTGTTCAGTTGATTTGCGTCCAAATTACCATCATTCAAGGCAGGCTGCAAATTAACCTTCATAACTCAGAGTCCCTATTCAGGATATACATACTAAAAAATAACTTCAAAGCACCACTTTAGCTCTACGGAAAACCTATCCAACACAAATACACTAATATAATCAGAATATCTTAGAAGCCAAGCATTGGCAGATGCGAAGCCACCTTCAGCATTAGGGAGAAATCCGCACCTTAAGGAAGGCTGGCATCGCGCTAGGATGTATTACAGTTAACGGCATAGTTTCAGGCGATCAGTTGCTATGGACATTTCCCCAATCAAGGCTGTTCAAGCCCCATATTACGGCGATAACTTTTACCGAACACCACCGCCAGATTTACCTTCCCTCTTATTGAAGGAGCGAATCGTTTATATTGGGATGCCACTGGTGCCTGCTGTTACGGAATTGATCGTGGCCCAATTGCTGTTTTTGCAATCCGACGACCCGGAAAAACCGATTAAAATCTATATCAATTCCACCGGCACTTCCGGTTACAGTGGCGAACCCATTGGCTTTGAAACCGAAGCCTTCGCCATCTTTGACACCATGAAATATATCAAGCCTCCTATCCATACCATCTGCGTCGGTTCCGCGATGGGTATGTCAGCAATGCTTCTTAGTGCTGGTACAAAAGGTTGCCGCGCTAGTTTGCCTCACTCCTCGATTATCCTGCATCAGCCCAAGAGCTACGCCCAAGGTCAAGCAACGGATATTCAAATTCGCGCTAGGGAAGTTTTGGTAAATAAAGGGGCGTTAGTTGATATCTTACATCGCACCACTGGACAGCCTCCAGAAAAAATTACTAAAGACATGGATCGGTTGTTATATTTAACACCCTATGAAGCGAAGGAATACGGTTTAATTGACCGGGTTTTTGAGAAAGAAGAACTCGCCAATCCTCCACTTCCTGCCAGTGTTCTTTAATTTATCTTTTGTCCTTTGTCATTCGTCCTTTGTCCTTATGTTAATAACCAAAAATTATTAATGTTAACAACCAATTGACCAATGACCAATGACCAATGACTAATGACTGACTAATTAAAAACGGAGTAAATTATGCCTATAGGCGTTCCTAAAGTTCCTTACCGGATGCCCGGTGGACAATATACAGATTGGATTAGCATCTACGATCGCCTTTACCGAGAACGGATTATATTCTTGGGGCGTGATATTGATGATGAAATTGCCAATCAAATTATCGCTGTAATGCTGTATCTGGACTCAGACGATCCAGGTAAAGACATTTATTTATACATCAATTCCCCCGGTGGAATGGTTACATCTGGCATGGCTATTTTTGACACCATGCAACATATCAAATCAGATGTAGTGACTATTTGCGTGGGTTTAGCTGCTTCAATGGGGTCTTTCCTGCTGGCTGCTGGCACCAAAGGCAAACGCCTAGCATTGCCTCACTCACGGATTATGATTCACCAGCCTTCAGGTGGTACCCGTGGACAAGCAACCGATATCGAAATTGAAGCTAGAGAGATTCTGCGGATTCGTCACCAGCTCAATGGCATTTATGCCGATAAAACAGGTCAGACCATAGAAAAAATTGAAAAAGATATGGATCGTGACTTTTTCATGTCTGCCGAAGAAGCAAAAGAATACGGTTTAATTGACCGTGTGATTGAAGAACGAACCTCTGTAGTAGCTGGTTAGTAGGGAGGTAGGGGGCAGGGGAGCAGAGGAGCAGAGGAGCAGAGGAGCAGAGGAACAAGGAAGAATAATTAATTCCCCAATGCCCCATGCCCCATGCCCCATGCCCCATGCCCCATGCCCCATGCCCAATGCCCAATGCCCAATGCCCTTTTATAAACAAACTGTCAACATTGAACTTTAAAATAGAAAATTAGCCCTTATCATTAATAGTCCGGGCTTGAAGCTGATACTGACAGATAATAGCCAATAGCTAAATATTCGATAGCTGATAGCTCAAGATGGATCTTGGAGATTGCTACCGTTTACTAGGTTTAAGATCGGGAGCTTCTTTTGCTGACATCAAAGCGTCTTACCGACGACTGGCGCAGCAATATCATCCCGATATCAACCCAGATGACAACAAAGCCAAAGATAAGTTTATTGCCTTGACAGAAGCGTACAAACTCCTGATGACAGTGGTACTACCAGAGGAAACTGTGGCACATTCAACTCAGGTATCAACATCTGGTGGGCGTGATGACGCTAAGGCAACGCATAGGCAGAAAACACCAGTAACAACGGTGACAAGTCAAGAATCAGGGAAACCAAAGCCGCCTAATCTGTTGGAAATAGAAGAACGGCTGAAGTGGAAGACTTATGAGCAATTGCAGCGATTTTTGCAAGAAAAACGATTTCCGCAAGCGATCGCCCTGGCGGAAGCTTTAGCAGATCGTTTGTCAACAGATGCAGAAGTTCGTCAATGGTTAGCGATCGCCTATCAAATTTGGGGACGGGCGCTAATTTCCGAAAAACAACTACTCAAAGCCAGAATTTATCTTAAAAAAGCTTTGAAAACAGACCCTCATAATAAAAGTCTCTGGTATGAAGTCCAGCGCGATTTTCAGCGCTTGGAGCAAATTTTTTAAAGATTTACAAAATTTATTAAAAACCAAAATCTCATTTCCAGGTTGTAAAAAGGAAATGGTCTTCATTGGGCTGCTACCACTAAGATAGGAGGCGGGAGCCTCTCAAAGAGCATTCCCAGTCTGAGACTGGGAACGAGGTACGAATTACAAATTACGAATTACGAGTTACGAATTACGAATTACCGCCATCCACGTAGCACTGCTCCCAAGGTAGCGATTCCCTCGACAATCTTTTTAGTTGGTTGAAAGCTAAAAGCTAACCTGATGGCATCATCTCCCTGTCCATTGGCGTAGCAGCGAGTTCCTGGGAGAAAGCTGATGCCATGTTCATTGGCAGCAGTTAAGAGTGCTTTGGCGCTGATGTCTGACGGCAATTTACACCACACATAAAACCCACCACTTGGTCGCAAAGCAACTACATCAGTGGGAAACTCCTGAGCGATCGCTTCTAACAACAAATTACACTTATGTTTGTACCAGACGATTAGCTCCTGAATGTGATAATCTAGTTTGCCTGTAGCACAGTAGCGACCAACCACATGGCTGACAAACGGCCCCACAGGCCCTTCACTTTTGAACATTGCCAACCGCTCAATAATTGCTGGATCGCCACAAGCCCAGCCTAGCCGGATACCAGGCGCAATGATTTTCGAGAAGGTATTCACGTATAACACCCACCCATCCTTGTCAAGGCTTGCCAAAGATGGTACAACTTCACCTTGGAAGCGCAAATCGCTATAGGCATCGTCTTCCACCACCAACACGCCATACTCAGCCGCTAACGCTACCAGTTTTTGGCGACGAGATAACGGCATAGTAGAGCCTGTGGGATTATGAAAAGTAGGGATAGTGTAAATAAACCTGGGTCGAATCCCCCGTTTTTTCAAGTCGCTTAAAGTTTCTTCTAACGCATCTACATCCATTCCCATCTCATCTACAGGAATAGTAATCAGGCGGGCGCCAGCCTGGACAAATCTATTAACTACTTCCAAGAAGGTTGGCCCTTCCACAATTACCACATCACCACGTTCGACAAACACATCTGGTAGCAAGCCCAAAATCTGACTGGAACCGTAGCCAATAATGACGCGATCGCGATCGGCAGGGATTCCTTGAGCCTGCAAGCGGAGGATTATTTGGTCATAAAGTTGGGCTGAAGGTGGCCCGTAATTGAGAGCGAGCGGAGCTTCTTCTGCCAGTACAGCAGCACTTGCAGCAGACAAATCAGCATGAGGAAAGAGAATTGGGTCAGCCAGACCATAGGCAAAGCTGACGGTGATGATTTTGGTTAACTCAGTGCCGTAAGTTGGTGGTGTCAGATTTCTAGCTCTTTCGGCGAACAAATCAGCAATTTGGTAAGCAGAAGTGGTAGAAGCCATAAGCGATTAAAAATTGAGAGTCAGAATATAGAACACACACAAAGGCAATTAGCAAAAAGTCATACGTATGTATTCTTTCTTATAACATCTTGACAAGTATCGTAAAAATTGGTTGCTAGAACAAAATTACTATGGTGAAATTAATTAACTTCAAGTGGCAGCAGCTAATTCTAAGCTTAGGCTGCCTACTACTAATTATTGCCTGTCAAAGTTTATATCCCACTACTAACCCAGATGTTAAAATTCTCAAGGTCGCCACAGACCCCACCTTTGTCCCTTTTGAATTTCAAACAGCTGACGGTAAGTTAGAAGGTTTTGATATTGATTTGATGAATGCGTTGGCGTCGCCCGCCGCAGGCATCGCTAAAGTAGCACGTTTTGCAATCCAGTTTGAAAGTCTGCCCTTTGATGGCACGATCTCAACTTTGCAAGCTAAAAGAGTTGATGCAGCAATTAGTGGAATCACAATTACCGCCGAACGCCTGAAAACAATTGCTTTTTCACGACCTTATTTTAAAGCCGGACTTGCGATCGCTGTCCGCGAAGACAATCAAAATATTAAAGACTTAAAAAGTCTCAAAGGCAAAAAAATTGCTGTCCAAATTGGTTCCACTGGGGCAGATTTTGCCAAAACCATCCTCAACGCCAAAATTAGTACTTTTAATTCTGGGCCAGAATTTTTCCAAGACTTACTCAATGGCAACGTTGATGCTGTGGTTAGCGATGCTTTCGCTACTTTGTATGCGATTAAAAACGGCAAACTCAAAGGCATTAGAGTTGTTGCGGATTTGCTCACCCAAGAATACTACGGAATTGCTACGCCCAAAGATTCACCGCATTTGGATGCAATTAACAAAGGTTTAGCAACTTTGTTATCCAATGGCACTTACAAGCAAATTTATCAAAAATGGTTTGACGCTGAACCTCCACAATTGCCAGACTCTTGATAATTGGGCATTGGGGATTGGGGATTGGGCATTGGGGATTGGGGATTGGGCATTGGGCATTGGGCATTGGAGATTGGGGATTGGGGATTGGGCATTGGGCATTGGAGATTGGATAGTAGAAAAATTATTTCCTAGTCCCCAGTCTCTAGTCCCCAGTCCCCAGTCCCCAGTCCTCAGTCCCCAGTCCCCAGTTCCCAGTCCCCAGTTCCAGTCCCCAGTCCCCAGTCCCCAGTTCCAGTCCCCAGTCCCCAGTCCCCAGTCCCCAGTCCCCAGTCCCCAGTCCCCATTTCCAAGGAATTAGCTGCCAATATATGAAATATTTATCTAATATGCGTCACAATTAATACTGCCACTAAAATTCATTGATCAACTACAATCTACTGTAGTCAGGGACAGCCAATTGTGGCACCTTGGATGTTAGTGGCTAGAAGCACCTTGGAACGAATGGGAATAAAGGAACTTCCACTATGCTGATTTGCCCTCAGTGTAAATTTGAAAACCCCAATAGCAACAAATTCTGTCAAAACTGTGGCACATCCCTGACTCACAAGGTTTGTCCTGAATGCGGTACCGATGATGTACCTGTGAATGTATTACGTTGTCATAACTGTGACGCAGAATGTGGAACAGTGTTTTGGGCAATTATTGCTAAAGAAACGACTGGGGAAGCTTTGAGAGGAGAAGGGGATGTCAAAGATGTGGGAGGTGAGGGAGATGAACAAGCAATACCCTCCTCATCTCCTGTATCTCCTACTCAAATTACATTAGGCTCCTATTTAGACTCCCAAGAACGCTATCAATTATTAGATGCGCTACCTACGCAAACGGAAACCGCCATTATTACTGATGTGGGTGTGAGAGTTATAGACTGTCAGCCGTATCAAATATCACCGATTGAGGCAATCCTAGAAAATCAGGAATCAGATTTGCTCACACCATCAGTGGAAGCGAATGAGATTCCTCGCCTTGCTAAACTTTATATTGCTTTACAATCCCAAGGTGAGCGGAGGATACCGTCGATTCACGACGCATGGCAGCAAGGTGATATACAGGTATTAATAATCGAAAACCGCTCGGATTGGCAGTATTTACTCGACCTGTGGCAAGAAGAAACAACCAGTTCGTTAAAAATTTTACACTGGTGTTATGAAATGACCCAACTTTGGGCAGTATTGGAACCAGTAAATTGTCGTCAAAGCCTTTTAGATTTGTCGAATTTGCGATTGGATGAAGACCAAACGTTGGCACTACAAAGGTTGTATGTGGAATCACCGAATTCTCAGCCTGCCACAGAGTCGTCAGAAGATGTCCCTCGCCAAACATCTGCCATTCCAGAGGAGCCGTTAACTATCCAAGCTTTGGGAAGGGTTTGGCAAGCACTATTTAGACAATCGCAACGGACTCAATTTGGCTCCGTAGTCCAAATGTTGGGGGATTTAGAGGTAGGTAAGATTCAGACGATCGCCCAATTGCGATCGCGTTTGGAGGAAATCTCTGTTGAACTGGAAGCATTAGGAAGCGCAACTTTGCCCCCAATAAAGGAGAAAAATACTGCTGTGTCCACTACCCCGCAATCAGATGAGTTAGAAGATATCATTAGCAAAACTGATGATATGCCAACTGTGGTGCTGGCGATGCAGTTAAGTAGCTTAGAAGATGCAGGACGCACAGATGTGGGGCGTCAACGTCATCATAACGAGGACTGCTTTGGCATCGAAACCAAAATTCAGAAACTGGAGTTCCCTAAAAGTCGAGTTTTAGAAGGGCATGGTTTGTATATTCTTTGTGATGGTATGGGTGGACATGCTGGCGGCGAGATAGCCAGCGAGTTAGCAGTCAACACCCTACAGGAATACTTTCAAGAACACTGGATTGCCAACCAGCTGCCAACAGAAGATAGCATTCGTGAGGCAGTGTATTTAGCTAATGAGGCGATTTACAAGCTCAATCAACAAGATGCCCGTTCTGGAGTTGGGCGTATGGGTACAACTTTAGTAATGCTTTTAATTCAAGATACTCAAGCAGCAGTTGCTCATGTGGGAGATAGCCGTCTCTATCGCCTGACGCGCAAGCAGGGGCTAGAACAAGTCACAGTAGATCACGAAGTTGGGCAACGGGAAATAAATCGAGGAGTGGAAGCAAGCATAGCTTACGCCCGCCCAGATGCTTACCAACTTACCCAAGCCTTGGGGCCTCGTGATGAAAACTCGATTAATCCCGACGTTGGCTTTTTCGACATTAACGAAGACACTCTTCTGCTGTTGGCATCGGACGGTCTATCAGACAATGATTTACTAGAAACTCATTGGCAGACCCACTTAGAACCCTTACTTAGTTCTGGTGTTAACTTAGAACGGGGCGTTACAGAATTAATTGATTTGGCAAATCAACACAACGGTCACGACAATATTACTGGTATACTTATTCGGGCAAAAGTACGTCCAAATCTAGAAAGTTAAAGAAGGGACTGGGGACGGGGGACTGGGGACTAGGGACTAAGATAAAATTCTTTATACCCAATACCCAATCCCCAATCCCCAATCTCCAATCCCCAATCCCCAATCCCCAATACTCAGTCCTCTTACCTTATAGGTTACATTGTGGTTAGTCTGACCCTGTTAGAACCGCAACAGAAAACGCCCCTCCAGCAGTGGAGCTTTGAGAACTCCTCCATAATTCGGATTGGTCGAGCGGCAGATAATCACGTTGTTTTAAATGATAGTTTAGTTTCGCGGCATCATCTAGAACTAAGAAAAGTCGGTGATGCTAGCAATGGCGATGCTTGGCAGCTGATTAGTCAGGGTACAAATGGGACTTTTCTCAACGGTATCCTTGTACTTCAGAGTCCGTTACCAGATAATTCCCTTTTGCAATTGGCACAGGGAGGCCCAATATTGCAATTCCAAATTCAGCAGGTAACAGTACTGGAAACTGGTTTGCGATCGCAGCAACAAATACAAGGGACAGAAGAAAACGCCGCCGAGACGCTTTACTCAGCAGGAAATCTGGCAAATTTATCTTCCACTTGTACGCACGAAGGCAACTCCCCAAACAATCTGTTTTGCATCCACTGCGGTCAACCTCTCTCAGTCCAACAGAGAATTCGCCATTATCAGGTGTTACGAACTCTCGGACAAGGAGGTATGGGTACTACTTATCTCGCTTGGGATGAGGCTGGTCTGATTGCGGGTGTGCCACAACTGCTGGTTTTGAAGCAAATGAATGCTGATATGCTAAAAATTGTCAAAGCTCAAGAGTTATTTGAGCGAGAGGCGCACACTCTCAAATCCCTTAACCATCCTGGAATTCCCAAGTATTATGACTTCTTTGTAGAAGGCGGAAAAAAATACTTGGCAATGGAACTAATCCACGGACAAGATTTGGAGAAACGTGTCTATACCACTGGTCCAGTAACACCAAGCCAAGCGATCGCTTGGATGATCCAAACCTGTGATATTTTGGACTATCTTCATAGCCAAGAGCCTCCACTGATTCACCGCGATATCAAACCTGCCAATTTAATGGTGCGAAGTTCAGAAAATCGGATCGTGGTGTTAGATTTTGGCGCAGTTAAAGAAATTGGCACAGCGCCTGGTACTCGAATTGGTGCAGAAGGTTACTGCGCTCCCGAACAAGAACGAGGACAACCTTTGACTCAATCTGATTTGTATGCAATTGGGCCAACGCTGATTTTTCTGCTCACAGGCGAAAACCCGTTCAAGTATTACCGCCAACGAGGGCGAAACTTCAGGTTTGATGTGGCAAAAGTTCCCACCATTAGTTCCCAATTAAGAGATGTTATCGATCGGGTTACAGAACCATTGCCACGCGATCGCTATCAAAACGCAAAAGAATTGGCTGCGGCTTTAGCTTCCTGCAAAGTTTAGAGAATCGGGAGTATGTAGAGACGCTATTAATCGCGTCTAGGGAGTAGTGAATATTAAAAATTTCTATTCCCTATGCCCTATGCCCTATGCCCTATTCCCTACTCTTCATCCCAAGTTTCTACAGCTAGCAATTCACTAACTGGGTCTTGCATACTAAAGCCAAAGTCAAGCAGTTCTTGTTTCCAGTGCTGCCATTCATTACCATAGAGCAAAGCGATTTTCCAGATGCTATCGCTTGGCTTGATAATATTCGATTCTATGAGTGATTGCACGTTGCGCTGCAATTTCACCATTGGGTGAATCACTTGCTGAGTCATAACCTCGATTGAATTCTGAATTTTGTGGGTAAATGCTTAATTAAAACTGCTTTCCATTCTGCAATTGTTGCCGGCCCGTAGAGTGGTTTAATTTGGTAAAGCTAGTCTTAACTTTTTAACTATACCATAACAAACTCTACTAAGTTACTGATAAATTCGGTTTTGTACGGTAATTACCACCAGAAAATCCCAATTTTACCAAGCAGTCCTTAAACTTTTCGCAGAAGTCAGACAAAAGTTTTGGGAGAAGGAGTAAGGGATGCTTATGTTTACCCTTTTTCCTTTAACTTTTGCCCCTTTTGTTTTTCTTCTTTACATTTACCTTTTTTCCGCAACAGTGCAACACTACCTTTCGTAAGATATCTATTGTGGACGCCGAGCAGAATAATTAGTCCTCAGGGAAGTTCCACTAAGTAGTGTGACTGAGGAGTACTAGGAAAATTCTGTTTGTTTAAATTAAGAAAAATATGCTTGCTTGTTGCACTAGCTATAGGATACGAGCTACTTTGAAGGTTTTTGACCGACTGGGAAATTTGCAATTGAGTAGAAATGGTCTACTCTTTCTGTTGATTTAAATGTTATTTAGATTATCGCAAACATCTGGCTTTAGGCGAAATAATTGTAAATCTTTATATAATTTTTATGTTTTGTTTAGAGAATAAGACCTGTTAGGGCACAGGGTAGGGTTTTGCTTTGAGGTATAGGAGCGATGCCTACGGCGGTAAACTACGCATGGCAAAATTATTGCTACAGCATAGGTTTACCATAAGGTTCTCTCGTTTTCAGAGTCAGCATTTGAAGTTTGTGTAAAAAATTTTTAGCGCGGATGTTAGTTTCTGTTGAGCAGATGGGTATCCTCAGAACGGAGGCTTGCTGATACTTAAGTGTTTACCGCAGCAAATATGTGAGACATGGCTGGTTCAGACGAAGAATATCTAATTACCCGCAAAAAGCAGATTCAGCGGCGACAAAAGATTGTCACGATAGTGTCGATGTTCTCGTTTTTTGGTTCTACGTTATTTGCAGTCATTCCAGCAATCCAACAGGCTACCCAACCTAAGCCAGCAACTGCGTCTGCTTCTCCTGAGTCAGGATTACAGCAACAGGCGCAGGGCTACGAGTTGGTTTTACAACGGGAACCAGAAAACCAACTTGCTTTAGAGAAATTGTCTTTGCTGCGGTTGCAATTGAAAGATTATAAAGGTGCGATAGAACCTTTGGAGAAGTTGGTGAAGTTGCACCCTGAGCGGCAAGATTACAAAGTTGTATTAGAGAAGATTAAAAAACAAGAGGGTAATGGCGATCGCAGCACAAACAACCCGCCAAAATCTAAGTAACAATTTCACTTAAATATTTTTGGAAGATCATAATTTTAAGATTACAAATAAATACAAGATGTTTAATGGCAAATCGATTTTAATCACTGGTGGTACAGGCTCCTTCGGCAAACAATTTGTGAAAACGGTTCTCAGCCGATATCAGCCTCAGAAAGTCATAGTTTATTCACGGGATGAACTGAAGCAGTATGAGATGGCTCAGGAGTTTAACGCACCTGTGATGCGCTATTTTATTGGAGATGTGCGCGATCGCGATCGTTTGCATATGGCAATGAGAGGTGTAGATTATGTTATTCATGCTGCGGCACTCAAGCATATTCCTGCTGCTGAATACAACCCAATGGAATGTATTAAAACTAATATTCACGGTGCAAATAATGTCATTGATGTTGCCATTGAGCAAGAAGTAGAAAAAGTAATTGCTCTATCAACAGATAAGGCAGTTAATCCAATTAATCTTTATGGCGCAACCAAGCTAGCTGCGGATAAACTTTTTGTTGCAGCTAATAATATTGTTGGGTCAATGAAAACTCGGTTTGCTGTAGTTCGCTACGGTAATGTTGTTGGTTCAAGAGGCTCAGTTGTACCCTTCTTTCAAAAACTGATTCAGGAAAAATCCGCCGAAATTCCCATTACAGATCCACGCATGACCCGCTTTTGGATTACCCTACAACATGCTGTAGATTTAGTTTTTAATAGCTTTGAAAGAATGCACGGTGGAGAAATATTTGTCCCCAAGATTCCTTCAATGAAAATTACTGATTTAGCTGAAACACTTGCACCAGGAGTTCCAATTAAAATTGTTGGCATTAGACCAGGAGAGAAACTACATGAAGCTATGTTTTCTTCTGAAGCTTCACATTTAGCCTTGGAGTTTGCGGATCATTATGTAATTAAACCAACTATTGAATATGCCTATTCTATTGATTACACCTGCAATGCTTTAGGTGAAAAAGGAGTCCCTGTGGCAGAAGGGTTTGAGTATAGCTCCGAAATAAATACAGAATGGCTAAAAGGTTTCCAATTATTGGATATGTTGAAGCAATGAGTGACTACATTCCCTATGGGCGGCAAGATATTAATCAAGAAGATATTGATGCTGTAATTGAAGTTTTGCACTCAAACTGGATTACTCAAGGCCCAGTGATAGAGAGGTTTGAACAAGCGGTTGCTAACTATTGTGGGGCAAAATATGCTGTAGCAGTTTCTAGTGCCACTGCTGCATTACATGTTGCTTGTCTTGCAGCTGATTTAGGGCAAGGAGACGTTCTTTGGACATCACCAAATACCTTTGTTGCCTCAGCTAATTGTGGACTTTATTGTAATGCCAAAGTAGATTTTATTGATATTGATTCAAATACCTATAATTTAAGCGTAGATGAACTAGAAAGTAAGTTAGCTGAGGCAGAAGATCAAGGGTGCCTGCCAAAAGTATTAATACCTGTGCATTTTGCAGGGCAATCCTGTGAAATGGAGAAAATTGCCGCTTTATCGCAGCAATATGGTTTCAAAATTATTGAAGATGCTTCTCATGCAATCGGGGGAACCTATCAGAGACAATCTGTTGGTTCTTGTCAATTTTCTGATATGACAGTTTTTAGCTTTCATCCAGTCAAGATTATCACGACTGGCGAAGGCGGTATGGTGCTAACAAATCAGGAGGAATTGTATCAAAGATTAATTACATTAAGAAGTCATGGCATAACTCGCAATCCAGATTTCATGCAAGGAGAATCTCATGGATCTTGGTATTATCAGCAACTTGAATTAGGTTTCAACTATCGGATAACAGATATTCAAGCAGCATTAGGCGCTAGTCAGATGCAAAGACTAGATGAATTTGTAGAACGTCGCTGGTTTTTAGCTAACCGCTATAATCAACTACTGCAAGATTTACCATTAATGCTGCCGTGGCAACATCCAGATACTTATTCTAGCTGGCATCTTTATGTGATTCGGCTCAAACTGGATAAGATTAATAAAACTCATCGGCAGGTATTTGAAGAACTTCGCGGTGCAGGAATTGGTGTGAGTTTGCACTATATTCCAGTTCATATACAGCCTTATTACCAAAAATTCGGTTTTAAATTAGGACACTTTCCACAAGTAGAAAAATATTACAAAGAAGCTATCAGTATTCCAATATATTATGGACTAGATGAAGAGAGTCAAGATAGGGTAGTAGCTTCGCTAAAAGAGAGGCTGATATGAAAACTGTAATTATTGTTCAGGCAAGAATGACTTCAACTCGGCTTCCCGAAAAAGTCCTCAAAAAGGTATTAGATAAGCCTTTGTTAGAATACCAAATTGAAAGATTAAAGCGAGTAAAGTTGATTGATGAAATTGTAATTGCTACTACAAACAATAGTACAGATTTGCCAATCATTGAACTTTGCGATCGCCTTTCAATACCGTATTTTCGAGGCTCTGAAGAAGACGTATTAGCCAGATACTATGGAGCAGCCAAAGAACATCAAGCAGATGTAGTAGTTCGCGTTACTTCTGATTGTCCGCTAATTGATCCACAAGTGATTGACAAGGTAATTCAATTTTATATTAATTATGAATATGATTATGTTTCTAACTCTTTAGAGAGAAGTTATCCACGAGGAATGGATACTGAAGTTTTTTCATTTTTAGCATTACATCAGGCGTTTGTAGAAGCAACAGCACAACCTGACCGAGAGCATGTTACTCCATTTATTTATATGCACCCTGAACGTTATCGATTAGCTCAGGTAGTTTATTCAGAAAATGAAAGTTCACATCGTTGGACAGTTGATACAGCAGATGATTTTGAACTGATCAAAAGAATTATTGAAGCACTTTATCCTGAAATTCCAAAATTTACTCTTGAGGATTGTTTGGATTTACTCAGAAAGTATCCTGATTGGTCACGAATTAACGCACACGTAGAACAAAAGAAATATGCTGTATAACTATTAATTTATCAAAAATGAAGCTATTTATCCGGGTAGATGCATCAACACAAATAGGTACAGGTCATGTAATGCGTTGTCTAGCTTTAGCCCAGGCTTGGCAAGATGCAGGTGGTCAAGTAATTTTTGTGATGGCGACGAAAGTACCAGATTTAATAACTCGGTTAAAGGCAGAAAGAATGGAAGTTATCTACCTGCCGATTGAGATTGGAAGTGCTGAAGATGCAGAAGAAATAGCGAAAATGGCACGCCATTTTGATGCTAATTGGGTTGTGGTAGATGGCTACCACTTTGGTGCTAAGTATCAAGAAATCATCAAGGAATCTGAGCTAAAACTTTTATTCATTGATGATTATGGACACGCAAAACAGTACCACGCGGACATTGTTTTAAATCAAAATATTCATGCTTGTGAGGGATTATACAGGAATAGACAGCCATATACCAAACTGTTACTTGGTACAAGCTATAGCCTTTTGCGGCGGGAATTTTGGCAGTGGCGGGGATGGCAGCGATCGCTCCCTCTGATAGCTAAGAAGTTACTAGTTACACTAGGCGGTGCAGATCCAGATAATGTAACTCTCAAGGTGATTCAAGGATTACAACAAGTAGAAATAGAAGGGCTAGAAGCAGTTGTTGTAGTTGGAGGAAGTAATCCGCATTATGAGCAGCTGCGATCGGCTAGTCAGGAGTCCAGGTTTACTATTCACTTGAAAAGGAATGTAACGGATATGCCCGATCTTATGTCTTGGGCTGATGTGGCAGTGACCGCTGGTGGTAGCACTTGTTGGGAACTGGCTTTTATGGGTTTGCCTAGTGTAATGGTAATTTTGGCAGATAACCAACGGGCGATTGCCGAAAAACTAGAGGCAATGGGAGTAGTTGTCAATTTGGGATGGCATGAGAATGTTTCTGCTGTTGAAATAGCAGCGGCAGTAACGCAATTACTAATAACTGCTGAAAGACGGGAAAAAATGACTAGATGTAGCCAAGAATTAGTGGATGGTCAAGGAAGCAGTCGAGTTTTGTGCTATCTAAAAGATAACTTTTTTCAATTGCGCTCGGTGCAGCAAGATGATTGTCGGCTGTTATGGGAATGGTCAAACGCTCCAGAAGTACGTGCGCTTTCTTTTTCTTCAAAGTCTATACTTTGGGAAAATCATATTCAATGGTTTAAATCTAAATTGATTAACCCTAATTGTATCTTTTACATTGCCATTAACAATAATAATTTACCTATTGGACAGATTCGATATGACATAGAAAATTATGAAGCTACTGTTTCCATGAGTATTGACCCAACGTTTCGTAATCAGGGTTATGGCAGTAGCTTAATTAAATTAGCTTGTAAACAAATATTTTTTGATTACAATATTACTAGAATTAATGCCTACATAAAACCAAGTAATCAGGCATCTGTTAAGGCATTTTCCAAAGCGGGTTTTCAGAGTATGGGAATAACTACACTGCAAGGACATCAAGCAATCCTTCTAATCATAGACAAGTGTAAATTTGATTAATTGAGAGAGTAAATGCGAGAAATTAACATTGCAGATAGAATAATCGGTGCTAGTCATCTCCCCTTCGTAGTTGCTGAAATTTCCGGCAATCATAACCAATCTTTAGAAAGAGCTTTAGATATCGTTGAAGCAGCTGCTAAAGCCGGGGTACATGCAATTAAAGTTCAGACTTATACTGCTGATACAATGACCTTAGACATAAATGAGGGTGATTTTTACATTAATTCCCCTAATAGTCTATGGCATGGGAAATCTCTGTATCAGCTATATCAGCAGGCTTACACACCTTGGGAATGGCACAAACCTATTTTTGAGCGTTGCGAGGAACTAGGAATAATTGGGTTTAGCACTCCTTTTGATGCTACCTCTGTAGATTTTCTCGTATCTTTAAATGTACCTTGCTACAAAATCGCCTCTTTTGAAAATACCGATTTACCTCTAATTCGCAAAGTTGCCAGCACAGGTAAACCGATGATTATTTCTACTGGTATGGCAACAATTTCTGAGTTAGATGAAACTGTTCGGACAGCACAAGAAGCTGGATGTCAAGATTTAATATTACTCAAATGTACTAGTAGCTATCCTGCCACACCAGAAAATACTAACCTGTTAACTATTCCTCAAATGCGTGAGTTGTTTAATGTGCAGGTAGGGTTATCCGATCACACAATGGGTATTGGAGTTGCTGTTGCTAGTGTTGCTTTAGGAGCTACATTAATTGAGAAGCACTTTACTCTGTGTCGCGCTGATGGTGGAGTCGATTCAGCCTTTTCAATGGAACCAGCAGAGATGCAGCAATTAGTAATAGAATCGCAAAGAGCTTGGCAAGCTTTGGGCAGTATAAAATATGGAGCCACTGAGGCTGAAAAAGAATCATTGCTTTATCGGCGATCGCTCTACGTTGCCAAAGATATGAAAGCCGGAGAGATTCTCACTCCAGAAAACCTAAAAGCAGTACGCCCAGGTTTAGGATTACCGCCCAGCTTTTTCGACATTGTTATCGGTAAAGCAGTTAATCAAAATATCAAAAAAGGTACGCCTTTTACCTGGAAACTAGTATTAGCAAGTGAGGAATATAAAGCTCACTAATAGATAGAATAGTGCTAATTTTAGTTGTTATCTATATATATGTTTATGTTTAACATTAAAAAGTTAAGGATGAATCGTCAATGAGTGAAGTTAGCACAAGTGTGCAGATATTACGAAAACACTATCAGAATCTTGTAAGGACAAAAGGTGACTCACCTGGTTCTGGACAGTGGGGTTCTATAGATGAATCTCTTGTTAGATATTTAGAACTTATGAAAATTGGAGACCTTAATGGATGTCGAATTTTAGATATAGGATGTAGTATCGGTTATTTTGCAGAATATTTGCAAGAACACAATATTATTTGCCAATACACAGGCATCGATATTGTCCCTGAAGCTATTCAAATTGCACGTAAAAAATTTCCAGATATGAAATTCGAGTGCTTAGATATAACTCAAGAAAGTTTAGAAGAAACCTATGATTATGTTTTAGTCTCTGCTGTTTTCAATAATTTTACACCTAACGGTAATATTTTTCTACAAACTTTAATCAAAAAAGCATTCTCTTTATGTGAGAAAGGTCTAGCATTTAATTTTATTTCCTCTTATGTGAATTTTCGACAAGAAACGATGGCTTATTATGAACCAGAGACAGTTTTAAGTTTCTGTATTCAGCAGCTATCGAGAAAAGCCACAATAATTCATCATTACTATCATTGTGATGTTTGTATTTATGTTTACAAGTAAATGAATATTAAAGAATTTGTAATTAATTGGCAGGAAATAGCAAATATTTGGGATGATTTTGTTGAAGATTCTCCTCAAGGAACTGTTTTTGCCAAAACTGAATTTCTCAATTCATTAGGAGTTCCTTTTCAAATTATTACAGTTTATTTTAGACACAAAATAGTTGCAGGTACTGTTATCTTATTTTCTGAAGATTGCAAGCCATTACCCGCTCCTTTCCCTTTCACACCTTATCAAGGACTGTTACTAGCAGACAATTTTGCTAAAACAAATCACAAACGCAATTGTGAAGAATTTTTTATTGTCACTTGGTTCGTAGAAAAACTTATAGAGAAATTTGATAAAATTTCCCTAGCCCATTCATGGCAATTACAAGATATACGACCATTTCAATGGTATAACTACCATACACCTGAAAAAGGAAAGTTTGAAGTTAAACTCAGATATACGGGGATATTAAAATTAACAAAATTTGATAGCTTTAACTTTTATCTCAGTTGCATCCGCGCTGTCAGGCGTCAGGAAATGCGGAAAGCTATCAAGAATAAATTATCTATTCAAGTGTCTGACAATATTCATATTTTAGACAAACTACACAGAGAAGTTTGGGCTAGACAAGGAATAGAACATATAGAAAAAGAATCTTACTTACTTAAAGCAATAACAGAGAAATCTTTAGCCAAAGGATTTGGAATACTGAAAGTATGCTATTTGGATACAATTCCTATTTCTGCAATTTTATTCCTCTTTGATCGTAAGCGTGGTTATTATATGTTTGCTGGGAATAATTCTGAATACAGAGAAAGTGGTGGCTCAACATTGTTACTACTCGATTTAATTGAAGAGTGTTTTAAACGCAACTTGCAAGAAATTGATTTTGTAGGAGTTAATTCTCCAAATAGAGGAGATTACAAACTCAGTTTTAATCCAGAGATTAAGCCTTATTTTGTTACAGATTTTAATAGAGATTTGTATCTATATAAATAAATATAAAATTTGACTGGAGAAGTAACTAAAACTGTGAATCGTGTCATTGCCACAATAGAAGCTCGGATGGGTTCTTCACGCCTTCCTGGTAAAGTCCTCAAGGAAGCAGTGGGTAAACCAATGCTGTTGTTAATGATTGAGCGTATCCGTCGCGCTCGTTATATAGACGAAGTAGTAGTTGCCACAACCACTAATGAAAAGGACGAAGCGATCGCATCCTTATGCAGTGAAAACAATATTCCTTACTTTCGTGGTTCAGAAGAAAATGTATTAGAACGAGTTGTGGAAACTGGGCGACACTATCAAGCAGAAGTTAGTGTCCTTTTAACCGGAGATTGCCCGCTAATTGACCCTTATGTGATTGACCAGCACATTTGTGCCTTTTTTGCAGCTTACCCCCATGTGGATTACGTTGCTAATTGTGAAGTACGTTCATATCCTCATGGGCTGGATCTCATGGTGCTGTCTTGGAAAACACTAGCTCAAACAGTTGATTTTGCCTCCAGCAAACCCTTTCGTGAACATGTTGGTTGGTACATCCGACGACATCCAGAGCTATATCGTCGCTTGGATATGATTGCTCCTCCAGGTTTAAGTAATCCTTTTTTCCGTATTACCCTTGACTATCAAGAAGACTACGATCGCATCAAAGCCATTTTTGAAGCACTTTATCCTCAGAATCCCCAATTTACTACAGTAGACATTCTTCACTATGCCCAACAACAAGGATGGATTGACTCCTAAGAGAGATTAAACTCATGAAAGTGTGTGTCGGTATTATTGGTTTGGGAAAAATTGGGCATCGCTTTGGTATTTCCCCACAAGGCGATCCACTCAGCCATTCCGAAGGGTATGCCCAAATCCCTAACGTAACAGTTGTATTAGGAGTAGATCCAGATCCAGAGGCTTGTAGAAATTTTCAGCAACGTTTTTCCGAAGCACAGGTATACTCCAGTCTGAAAGATGTACCACATGGACTTCACCTCGACGTAGTATCAGTATGTAGTCCTACTCACCTACACGCTCAGGGAGTTATTGCTGCACTCGCTTGGCGATCGCGTGTCATCCTGTGCGAAAAACCCCTTGCAATTAATGCAGCAGAAGCAGAAATGATGCTAGCTGCTTGCTCTGCACAGGGCTGTATTTTGATAACTAACTATTCGCGTCGTTGGACACCAATGCTGCAAGCCTTGAAAAATCTAACGAACCAAGATGATGGCTTAGGAACCCCAATTGGTGCTTGCTTACGCTACAACGGTGGTTTATTGCACAATGGAACCCATTGGATCGATATGTTATTGGCTTTATTCGGATCGGTTGCTTGTACATATCGTCTGGAAAAATTATCTGTTGCTCAAGATGACGCTGGCGAGTCAATTGCACTATCCTGGAACAGCGGATTAACTGCATATTTGATTGCAGTACGTGGAACTGGGTATTCAATCGGCGAAGGCGAACTCTGGGGAACGGGCGGTATGCTGCGGTATAGCGCCGGGGGACAGCAAGTCACTTGGCAGACAGTTCAACCTAGTCAATGGTCAGGCTTTCAAGAGTTAAGTCAAGCAAAGATGATCTGTGAAGCTGGTTTAAAAGGCCACATTTTGGGGGCTGTCACCGAAGCTGTGCAATTAGCACAAATGGGCGGACAACCAACCTGTTCTGGCTCTGATGGTGTGCTTGCTTTACAAGTTGTTGAAATGGCAAGAAACAACAAATTTCTACAGGACTTACGCACTCAGATCCCCCAACCCCCTTAAAAAGGGGGCTTTAGAAGTTCCCCCCTTTTTAAGGGGGGCTAGGGGGGATCTAGGTTTCAGGCTTCAGTGCGTAAGTCCTATTCTAATTAAGTAGGTAATTTGATGGTTATTACTAGAGAAAAACCGGCTTTGCTTGGAGGTTCCAAAGTTTTTCCAGAGCCATTCCCAAGGTATATCAGTACTAATTTCCAGGAAACTGAGGCCGCGATTCAAATATTGAAAAGCGGTATTTTATCTGACTATATCGGTGCTGCTGGGCTGTACTTTATGGGTGGCAAACAAGTTCGCACCTTAGAAGAACAATGGGCTAACTACTTTAATGTTCGTCACGCTTTGAGTGTTAACTCTGCTACTAGTGGTTTACATGCCGCTGTGATTGCAGCAGGTGTGAAGTTTGGCGATGAGGTAATTGTGCCGCCACAAACCATGTCAGCAACAGCAACAGCTGTGGTTATGGCAAATGGTACTCCTGTTTTTGTCGATCAAGAGGAGGCCACTTGCTGCATCGATCCAGAAGCTGTTGAAGCTGCTATTGGACCGCGTACAAAAGCAATTATCGCAGTCAATTTGTTTGGGGGTCCAGCCAAACTGTTGCGCTTACGTAAGTTAGCAGATCGACACGGTTTGATTCTAATTGAGGACAATGCTCAAGCACCAGGGGGCCAGCATCAGGGGCGTTGGTTGGGAACAATTGGGCATTTGGGGGTTTTCAGCCTCAATTGTCACAAAACGATTCAGTGTGGTGAAGGGGGAATCGTAGCCACTAATGACGATCGCTTGGCCCGGCGAGTGGCACTGGTACGCAATCACGGGGAGAATGCAATTGAAGCGGAAAACTGGTATGAAGATACTGATATTGTTGGTTACAATTACCGTTTAACTGAACTTCAGGCAGCGATCGCTCAGGTTCAACTCCAACGTTTAGAAGAATTGACACAGCCACGGCTGAAAATTGCTGAAGCTTTAGACCAAGGGTTGTCTGAGTTTAAAGCATTGCGGACGACTAAAGTTGACTCTGGCGATCGCCATGTTTACTATACATATCCCATCTGGATCGATCCACAACAAGCTGGATTGTCGCGGGACAGATTTGTGGAAGCACTTCAAGCAGAAGGATGTCCTGTGACGGGGCGTTACGTGCGTCCCTTATACAGACTACCTCTTTTCCAAAGGCTGCAACAAGAAGGCAAGACAATTGTCAGTCATCCTACAGGTGTCTGTCCCATAGCTGAAAAGACATATAGCGAGACGCTTTTATCTACAACTCTTATGCAAATACCTGGGGGTATTGACTTAGTTGATGGTTTCATAGCTTCCGTGGCTAAAGTCCTGGCTCATGCCGAAGAGTTAAGCCAAGGGCAAGATGAATGAAGATTATTGCGATCGCTCACGACCCAGGTGGTGCAAATGCTGTCGCCGCAACAGTTGCAGCCTTGCGGGTAGCGGGTACACAGGTTGAAGCGTATGCCAAAGGCCCGGCCATCCGTCAATTTCAACGCCTTGAAGTTGCTTGCACGCCAATTTCTGAGGAACACCAAACTCTTTTTAGCAGATTAACAGGAGATATTCTGCTAACAGGAACATCTCAATATGATGAGTTTGAACGTGATGCTATTTTATGGGCGAGGCAAAAGCATATTCCTAGTATTGCGGTCATAGATTATTGGGCAAATTATCGGCAGCGTTTTCAAGCGCTCAACAATCCTAATACGGAACCAACTTTTCCCGATATCATCACAGCTATAGATGAAGTATGTGCCGCAGAAATGCTTGCTGATGGAATACCAGAAAAACGAATACGCATTATGGGACAGCCCTATTTTGCTTGGCTGATTGCTAGGCAAAAATCCAGAAAAAGTATTTTAAAACTTCCAGAAAATATTCTCTTTGCTTCTCAACCAAATGCCAATGAAATTGAGATGCTCCGTATCTTAATTAAGGTATTAACTGACTATAAAGATTTAAAAAAATTGCTCATCCGGTTTCATCCCCGTCAAGGTAAGTGTCCTGGTTCACTTGATTTGCTAGCAAAATCAAGCTTACCATTTGCGATTGACGAAAGCTCTAATATACTAGACACACTGTTACAACAGGATATTGTTTTGGGAATTACTTCCATTCTTCTAATTGAAGCAGCCTTGATGGGGATACCAACAGGTAGCTTGGTTATGGGTGTGAATGACACGTTAATAACCAACAAATGGGGGTTTACACTTCCCTTAAACACCCCAGAAAAGCTGCAAGAGTTTTTGTATTTTACCGAACATAGGGAAATAGATAAGCAGTTCTTTGAACAACAATGCAATGCAGATTATCAAGTAGCACAGTTATGTAAAGCCATAATTTAGTTGCTTTGTATTTCCTAATAAATACGGCTTCAATCAAATTTGTTCTTTATACATTTGGTGTTAACAGATATGTCAACAGTTAGATTAGTTATAGTTCAAGGTCCCAATCAAATGTTATATTCTCTTTCTGTCCTTCGTTATCTCGAAGCAACTGGAGAATATAAAGACTGTGAAGATATATTAATATTAGGTGGATATAGAGCCGACCCAAAACTTACAGAAGTTTGCTTACAAATATCTAAAGTTTGGAATTTTAAATCAAAAATAATTTTACATGGTTTTGATTATTTATGCCAAGATAATTCTTTAGATTTTGTATCAGCATCAGAATTATTAAAAAGAGTTATCAATCTTCAATCTGTTGATGTTATATTTGTACTCCGCAATTGGCAATTTATTAACGAAGTATTTTTATACGCTTACCCTAGCGCTCGTAAAATATGTTACGGAGAATTAGGCTGGTTAGATTTTAGTAGTACTTTATGGAGTAATTTTTATGGCAGTCCACCTATTAATCCATCGGGTAAGTTTATTCAAATAGATGAGGCATATCCTGTGTTAGTACCTGTGGATGCAGACCATGCTTTTGAACAATGTCCCATTAAGGTTGTTGGAGGTGATTTTTTTAAGTCTGTTATATACGACAGTGCTAAACAGATCCAAGGACTTAGCAATTACTGTGCGTTAATTGTAGAACAACTTGGTAGTTCCATCACCTTTGTCCTAACATCATATGATACAGAGGCAGGATTTATTAAGAGTTACCAAGATGAAATAGAATGTTATTTGTCTTGCGTCTTACCATATACTCAGGAAGATGAAGCTATAGTTGTCAAAGGACATCCCAGGCAAATATACAACCAGTCGGAATTACTGACAAACAAGCTGTGCGAATTAGAACGCAGAGCCTTTGTTGTTTCAGAATTTACCCAAGTTCCTATTGAGTTATTTATTCCTTTTCTTCCAATAAAAAAGGTAATTGCCCCTATGTCTTCAGCTTCTATAACATTGGGATACTTGGGAGCTTCTGAATTGGTTATAGGATTTGGTGAAAACTTAATAAGTAAATATATATTTCCTAAATGCCAGGAAACCATATTGATTGGGCAGTACCAACG
Organism: Nostoc sp. DedQUE04; assembly: GCF_034530995.1. Classification (NCBI taxonomy): domain Bacteria; kingdom Bacillati; phylum Cyanobacteriota; class Cyanophyceae; order Nostocales; family Nostocaceae; genus Nostoc; species Nostoc sp. DedQUE04. The sequence goes on from NZ_JAVRCA010000007.1 coordinate 162,052, forward strand.
AGCATTAGAAGCGAAATATTCATGTAAGCAAAATTGTGAACCAATCAAGTATTTAGAACTTAAAGATAACTTAAAACAATATTATCAACAGCAAATATATATTAATCTATCTGACGATAATTCTACTCAAAGATATGTTGAGGAATTGACCGAAAAAAATGATTTTATTGATAGGGTACTTAGCTTTGAAAAATCTAAAATAGAGCATCCAGATATATCTGTATTGCAAGAGTTGCTTGATTTTAGAAACCATCTGTCCGAATTTTTGTTAACAATAGAAGTAAATTTACTTGAAAGATTATACTCTAACAAATTAGGTAAAGCTTATCAAGCACTATTAAATAGTGGCATTAAAAATGAACCATTCACTATTACTGAACAAAACTTTGTGGTTGAAATATTAGATCATCTTGCTAAAGGATTTGATCAACCAAAAGCTATTCAATATTTGCTAGCAGTAATGCTGTACTGCCGCCCTTACCAATTACCTTTAACTTACAACCTGACTCTTATTCCTAATTGGCTACTTAATGACTACTTTCAATTTCTCTTACAACCTCCTCTTTATTTCCAGGATATAGGAGAAGCAAATATTTATTATGAATATCTAAGTATTATTGTAGATTACATACATAATAATACTCTTAATAATCCAGATTCTAAGTTCTGGCAGAGCGTAGGACATAAGTTTACAATTGAGGCTAACTTTATTCCATTGTATTTTAATAAATTTAATTTAAAGGATATATACGAAAAACGCGCTAATATTATAGAATTCTATTTAAAAAAATCTGATTTTCAAATCGACTATAATTTCCCAGAACGCTCCCCAGAACGGCAGAAAATTCGCCTTGGAATACTTGCAAGTCATTTTAGCCCACAAACAGAAACTTTTGCTAGCTTGTCACTGTACAAGAATTTAAATAGAGATTCATTTGAGATTATTATTTTTACCTTACAAACTAGTAATCATCGCTTAGAACGATATTGTGCTGGTCATGCAGATACTTTCGTTCGGCTACCAAATGATCTGCCTAACCAAGTGCAAAGCATTCGGGATGCGGAACTGGATATCTTGTTCATTTCTACTAATGTGACCGCAGTTACACATGCAATTACTTTAATTGCTTTACATCGGCTAGCACGAATACAGATAGTTGACGCAAATTCGCCAGTAACAACAGGAATGCGTCATACAGATTATTACCTTTCAAGTAAACTTTCTGAAATTGAAGATAATCCTCAACAACATTATACAGAAAAGTTAATTACATTAGATAGTCCTCCTCAATGTTTCGATTTTGCAACAGAAGAGAAAATACTTGCTACAACTTCTATTAGCAGAAACAGTTTAGGTATTGCTACAACTGCTGTAGTTTATGTTTCAGGTGCTAATTACTACAAGATAATTCCAGAGCAAGAAGAAACTTGGACAAAGATAATTGCTAACGTAACTAATTCTGTACTATTACTTTATCCATTTAATCCAAACTGGTCATCTTCTTATCCTTCTATTGCTTTCCGTAAGCGTATAGTTACTACTTTTGCTAAATATGGTCTTAGCGAAGATAGGTTGATTATTCTTGAGGCAGCACCGAATCGTGCTGATGTTAAAGAACGTTTGAAAATTGCTGATATATACTTAGATTCTTATCCTTACTCCGGTATGACTTCACTCATTGATCCTTTGGAAGTGGGCTTACCAACCGTGGTAATGGAAGCAGAACCTTCTCGTTCTCGCAAAGGAGCGTCACTTTTGCGAGAACTTGAGATATTTGATTTAATTACCAACAATGAAGAGGCTTATATTGAAGTAGCTGTTGCTTTAGGAAATAGCCGAGAATTATGTAAACAAAAAAGCGTCGCAATTAAAGAGAAAATGCTGGGTAATCCCAGTTTTTTGGATAGTCGCTCTTTTTCAGCTAAAATAGGAAACTTATTTCAAAAACTTTTCATTGACTATCTTGCAGATAGCCTAAGCGAAACTTTTCGCTTAAGGGATATTAATTTAATTATTCTCCCAGATTGGCATCAATCAGAAGACTTAATAGGTTTTGACTTAGAACGAGTAATTAAAGCTCTTACTAGTTATCCGGCTAGCCAAAACACCACTCTCTTAATTGCTATTACTAATATTTCTCTGGAAGATGCGGAAATTTTTCTATCCAGTGTGCTCATAAGTATTTTGATAAATGATGATATAGATGTTCCTGATAAACTAGAAATTTCGTTGGTAGAGAATTGGAATGATATTCAGTGCCAAGCTTTGCTTCCGCGTTTGAAAGCTCGAATTGTTTTGGAACATGAAAATCAACAAGCACTGACACAGATCAAAGTAGAAAACCTTTTATCCTATGATTTGGATAGTTTTATTACATCAAATTGTGAAATTACATCTATTTAACTAAAGCAGGCTAAATCATTCCTGAGACATAAGAACCCTGACTTCTTTAACAAGTCAGGGTTATTTGGTTTTACTTGTCTCACAAACTAAATTAGGATTGCTATTAAGGTCATTTTGCTTCTATGTACCTTTGCCACATCTGTTCGTAAGCTTTTTCCATCTCACGAGTGAATTGTTTACCATTCCACAAGGGTGCTATTTGTCTTGATTGGCGAAGTTTCCAAGAGATTTGCTCTCTTAAGGCTGCATCATTGCCCAAACGCACACCCCACTCTATATACTCTTCATTAGTCCAGGCAATACCTTCTGTGATACCTGCATTCATCATCATGGTATAGCTATTACGCGCTGCAAATTGTTCACCAACTCTTGTCACTAAAGGGATACCCATCCACAATGTTTCTAAGGTTGTTGTCGCTCCGTTGTAGGGAAATGTATCTAATACAATATCAGCAATGCCTAAATTAGCACGATGAACCGACTCTAAATGAACTTGTGGTAAAAATCGTAACCGAGAACAATCTACACCTTCTTCTTCGGCAATTTGGTAAAAGAAGCGTTTAATTGTTTCCTCTTCAGCAAGTCCCTTAATCAGAAAGTAGCTGTTAGCTACTTGTTTAATAATTTGCATTTGCCACTTTGTCGTTTCTGGATGGCGTTTATATCCTCTTTGGGCGCTGAGATAGACAACAGCATCCATAGGAATATCCAAGTCATCGCGGCGGAGAGTTGGTACACCAACTTCAAAACCATCTACTGCTATGTAAGTTTGAGGTAATCGCCAGATTTTCTCTGTATAGTAATTTTGTGCATCATCTGGCAGTACATAAGGATCTGCGATAAAGTAATCAATTGCAGGTATACCTGATGCATCCCATCCCAGCCAAGTTACTTGAATTGGGGCTGGCTTGAGTGCCATCACTTCACTGGTAATATCGAGAGTGATGCTATCAAGGTCAATTAAAATATCAATTTCGTCTTGATATATCTGGTCAGCAATCTCTAGACCATTCATACCTAATTGACGAGGTTTTCCTGCCTGACCTAGATACCACTCTTGGAGATAGTCATTTACTAATGTGTAGTTAACAAAGTAAGTATGAATATCAAATTTATCTCGATCATGATGCTGAAATAACCAGCGAGCTAGCCAACCAACAGAATGATTCCTTAAAGCGTAAGATACATAACCAATTTTTAATTTTTTCGTAGCTCCGTATATTTTTTTGTTATTGGTATTGTTATGACAATAAATTTTTCCTTCTGATTGGGCAAGAGCTTTAATATAAAAGTTAAAAACTTCAGCTACCTGATTATGAATAGCTCGGAAATCTGCAGGAGCATCTTTAATGTGAGGTATCGCAAAAGATGGCGTAAGCAACCGTAATATTCTTCCTTCTTCTAAAGGAATTCGTTCAGCTTTAATAAACTGTTGAAACACAGTTTCTAATTCTTGAGAAGTTGTACATATCTCTTGCCAATACCCCCCTGCTGACATTAGACCTCTTAACAGCAAATGAAGTGCAAAAATTTTGTCAGCCAAACCTTCTGATAAGGAATAACACAATCTAGCTATCTCTATCCCTTGAGAATAATTACGAGCATCTTGATAAAAAGTTGCTAAATGCCGCAAAATTTCTACATTATCTGGTTCCAATCGTAAATGCAAGCTAAGAATAGATGCTGCTAGCATAGGCTGCCGCAAAGTATGACCAATTCGCATAGCAGTGGGAAGCAATATAGAGAAGCATTGATGAGTATCATGAAAATAAGGAAGACTAGCTTCTATCAAATTTAGATTGACTGGATTTAAGGGTATAATAGTTAAAAACTCTTTTAAAACTTGTATCAATAGTTCGATATCAATTTCTATATCTTCTTTTACTTTTAAGCTCTCAATTAATCCCCATTTATTCAAATCATCAATTTCTTCAATTTTTTCTAACTTGAGAGAAAGTATAAGGATTTGAAGCAAATTATTTATATAACTAGGATTAATTTCCCGCATATGCTGGCGAATTAACCAAGCTAGAGAATATTCTGCCAGTGTTTCACGCCTTTCAGCTTCTATTTGCAAAATTTGAAATAGTTGATTTGTCCAAATAGGTAACTGTTCTTCATCTGCCTCTGTCATTGGCAGCATCCAAGTCATTTGAGCTTCCGCTTCTTGCCCTTGTAGTAGCATTAATAGTCCTAAATCCCAATAATAGGAGATAGTATTTGGTTCTATCGCTATTGCTTGCTCGTATAATTTGGCTGCTTGCAAATAGTTCTCTTGAATGAAGTATTCTTTAGCCTGAACTTGCCAATTATATATATCAGTAATCATTTTGATTCTTATAGAAAAAGGTATGGGCAATCCAATTGTGAATAAATCACAAAATTGAAATAGAGTGGATAGAAGAATCTACCCACTTCAGAAAATGCGTAATTTAGCTGAATAAAAGTCGTGATGACAATTAAAGTTCTATATCAAGTGTTATCGGTGAGTAATTTTGATCTACTAACTCACATATCTACTTAGATAAACTGGTAAAGCCAGTGGGGCAAGTCGGTGTTCCACTGGGAAAGTCGGTTGCTGCGAGTGTAACTATATCTGAACCACCATTAACTCTAGCTTTATCAGCTTCACATACAATAGCTATAGTAGTAGCTTCACTGGTAGCAGCTTGCGTTGCTACACCCACAGCACCAATATAAGTTTTAAGAGGTGCAGTCGCAAGTATTACTCCTCCTTGGTTAGTTACTTGACTAGGCCTGCCGTCAATTGTGTACTGGTAATTTGATGTTTTTGTTGCAATACCAAGACCTAATTTCCCAATTTCACCAGCCTGTGCAAATGTGTTTTGTTCTAGGTAGAAAGCCTGTTGAGCGCGGTTCATGGAACCTACGTAGGTTTTAGCTTCTGACTGCTTGGCTTTGTTAGCTTGGTTTAAGAAAGAAGGCAGAGCGATCGCAGACAAAATACCGATGATGATAATTACTACTAGTAATTCAATAAGTGTAAAACCCTCATTTTCATTCTTTTTGTTGAGGATGTGTTGGAGAAACTTAGCTTTTAATTCGGTTTTCATAAGTGTTTTCCTGGGGTAGGAAGTGCTTGGGTGTTCTAGATGTAACTTACCCAACTGCGATCACTTTCCTATCACCTCCAGAAAAAAAGTTTGAGGAGATACAATTACACGATCCAGAATCCTTGCATCCGAAATGACACAAACATCACTAAATCTCTGCTGTTGACCAAGGGTGAGATTCTCAACTTCGATTGTGAGAGTATCTTATTCAAACTCAGGTGGCCACAGTTCTGATATTGCCAGTTCCCAACCTGGCAGCAAGTCTGGTAGTGTGAGGATGTCGCCATTGTGCATCACCACTGGATCTTGATTTATTCGATAAACCGTTACTGTCAATTTGTCAGGGTCAATCAATATACCGACTGTAGACCCAAGTTGCAAGAATAGCTGAATCTTCTCTTCAAGTGGTTTGATTCTGTCACTTTTAGATTTAATCTCAACCATCAAGTCTGGAACCAACTCTACAAAGTCGCGCTTGGTCTTCTTCAATCGTTCAGCTTTAACAAAAGACACATCAGGGGCACGCAAGTTTCTTTTTTCCGAGTCGTCCTCTTCTATATTCGGTAGAATAAATCCTGCGCTAGAACCAGTTATACGTCCTAGCTTGCGCGACATTACCCAGTTATTCAAAAAGGTAATTAGACGAGCGCCAATTTCCTCTGACTCGTAATCTGATGGCCCCATAACTATGATTTTCCCCTCTACCAGCTCCATCTGCCATTCTGGATGCTCGGTTTGTAGCTGCTCTAAGTCTGTAATAGTAAAAGACATAACACGACAGCAAATACTCTTATAGCTATCATAAATACTCCTCACACATCAAGCGGCAACATATAAGCGCTGTCTCTGTATTCCCGATTTTTCTAACTTGCGATCGCTTCCCATCTGACGTAGCCAATCACAGTTTATTATGCTATATTAAGCGTAGTCGTTATGAGTTCGTATATTTTCATGACTAACACAACTGTAGAAAACTTGGTAATTATCGGTTCTGGCCCAGCAGGGTACACAGCCGCCATCTATGCTGGACGCGCTAACTTGAAACCCGTTGTATTTGAGGGTTTCCAAGCTGGGGGTTTACCTGGTGGGCAACTAATGACAACGACGGAAGTTGAAAATTTTCCTGGATTTCCTAAAGGAATTACCGGGCCGGAACTGATGGATCAAATGAAGGCGCAAGCGGAGCGGTGGGGGGCTGAACTATATACTGAAGATGTTATCTCAGTTGACTTGAGTCAGCGTCCATTTACAGTGCGATCGCAAGAAAGGGAAATTAAAACCAACAGCATCGTTATTGCTACAGGTGCAACAGCAAAGCGTTTGGGTTTACCCAACGAACACGAATTTTGGAGTCGGGGTATTTCCGCTTGTGCAATTTGCGATGGTGCAACACCAATTTTCCACGGCGCAGAATTGGCTGTGATTGGTGCTGGCGACTCGGCGGCAGAAGAGTCAATTTACCTCACTAAATACGGTTCTAAGGTAAATATGTTGGTACGCACCGATAAAATGCGGGCTTCTAAAGCTATGCAAGACCGCGTTTTGAACAACCCGAAAATCCAAGTGCATTGGAACACAGAAGCCGTAGATATCTTCGGTAACGGTCACATGGAAGGGGTGAAAGTCCGCAATACTAAAACTGGTGAAGAGAGCCAACTGCACGCTAAGGGTTTATTTTACGCCGTTGGTCACAGTCCCAATACCTCTCTATTTAAAGGACAATTAGAACTGGATGAGATAGGTTACGTTGTCACTAAGCCTGGTTCTGTAGAAACCAGTGTAGAAGGCGTTTTTGCTGCTGGCGACGTACAAGATCATGAGTTTCGGCAAGCAATCACGGCTGCGGGTACTGGCTGTATGGCGGCAATGTTGGCAGAACGTTGGTTGTCATCCAGTGGCTTGATTCAAGAATTCCATCAACAACCAGAAACAAAAGATAATGAATTAGAACATCAGCCAGCCAAAAAGACTGAAGCTGAGGAAGAAGCTGGATTTAATTTGGATGGGACACGCCATGAAGGAGGCTATGCTTTACGCAAATTGTTCCATGAAAGCGATCGCTTACTCCTTGTTAAATACGTCTCTCCTGGTTGCGGCCCTTGTCATACCCTGAAGCCAATTTTAAATAAAGTGGTGGATGAATTTGACAGCAAAATTCACTTTGTGGAAATTGACATTGACAAAGACCGAGATATTGCTGAAAATGCTGGTGTGACAGGAACGCCAACAGTTCAATTGTTCAAAAATAAGGAACTGGTGAAAGAAGTCAAAGGCGTGAAGCAAAAGAGCGAATATCGCCAGTTGATTGAAAGTAATCTTTGAGATAGTAGGTATTGGGCAGTTCCCAATATCCAACACCTGCCATAGCCCAATACGTTTGGATTATAGGTTATTGGTGTAGATAATTGGTATTTTAAGACGCAATAAATCGCGTCTCTACATCAGGGTTTTGTTGCTCATTTTGAATCATTTTGAACTGTATTGCGTCATAGCCGACAACTTTACTGCTCATTTTTTGCATCTTGATACAGGTGCAAAGAATGAGTCTATCTCCTAAATTGAGCTAATTAATATTAATTATCTTGATGAGGATCGCTTGTACTTTGATCGGTTTCTAGGAGCCGTGAAATAAGCATCTCTGGTTTTCTACTAATAATAGACCTAACTTTATCAATAGCAATTACTTCACTGATTTTTACAACCATTTCCCAGAAAGTATCCTCCTCTGTATCTTTGTTGTAAGTTCTATGTTTAAAGGACAATAAATCATCCCAAACTCCGATAATTGTGGCGAAATACCACTTATCTCTCACTAGTATCCAGATTTCTTGTTCTAAGTAAGTCTGTAGAAGAGGTTTCACAATGACTAAGATAATAAAAAATATTGTGCTACATATTAATTAAGTATTAACAGCTAAGACCACAGTTAAAATACTGAAAGTGTGTCAAAAAAATCAAAGGCTGCATCATCAAGAGGACTGATTCGTTGATAAAGATTATCGCGAATATTGTAGGACTCTGAATCGTAGTTAAAAGCTTTGGCAAAAATCAGGCATAATTTCACCTCTAACTCAGTCTATATCTGTATCCACGTGAAGTAGTCGGACTTTTATTTAAAGATGTTTACGCAATCCCCTATCTAAATATGTAAAATGGTCAGCGTATCAAGCTTTGCTCCAGGCGATCGCTTTATGGCCATTACAAAACGGCGACTACCAACATTTTTACAGTTTGGCAAAAGTCTCAATCTTTCGCAAAGACTCATGCTCATCGGGTTAGCCATTACCCTATTTTTCATCTTCCTGGCATTTTTCGCTCCCGTATTGCAGGCTTGGGGATGGCTGCAAAACCCCAAAGATTTTCTCTCTAATCCAATTCACGAGCCACCCTCAGCTAAACATTGGTTTGGTACTAGTCGTCTGGGCTATGATGTGTTCTCCCGGACATTGTTCGGCGCTCAAGCTGCTTTGCAGGTGGTAATTTTGGCAACGGCACTGAGTATGATTATCGGTGTGCCTTTGGGGATGCTGAGTGGTTATCTCGGCGGTAAATTGGATAAAGTGCTGCTATTTATTATGGATAGCATCTACACCTTACCGGGGCTACTGCTGTCTGTAACACTGGCCTTTGTGGTGGGGCGTGGGATATTGAATGCAGCGATCGCTATTAGCATTGCTTACATCCCCCAATATTACCGCGTTGTTCGTAACCACACCGTTAGCGTGAAAACCGAAGTGTTCATCGAAGCTGCTCAAGCAATGGGCGCTTCCACTTGGGTTGTGCTTTCTCGTTATTTGTTTTTCAACGTCATTCAAAGCGTACCCGTCCTATTCACGCTCAACGCCGCTGATGCGATTTTGGTGTTGGGCGGTTTAGGCTTTTTGGGGCTAGGACTTCCCGAAGAAGTGGCAGAATGGGGACACGATCTAAAACAAGCTTTAGAAGCTCTACCTACTGGCATTTGGTGGACTACACTTTTCCCTGGTTTAACGATGACATTTATGGTGGTAGGGTTATCACTACTTGGTGAGGGGTTAAATGAATTTGTCAATCCCCGATTACGGAGAGAAAATAGAATCCGACAATAGTCATTGGTCAGTAGAGACGCGATTAATCGCGTCTGTACAATGGTCATTAATTTTAGACAAATGACAAAGGACAAATGACAAATGACAAATAAACAATACAGAGATTTGTATGAAAGATAATCTAACGTTAATTGCTGCCGCTACTGGCGGGTTTATCCTTTCCGTTGCTCTTGCTGGTATCTTAAGAGGTGCGCCAATTACAGCTTGGCAAGAGCAATCTAGTGTTCGTACTATGACTGTTGCTAATTTACGAGTCGCACCCAATAGGACAGAAAATTTAGAATATTTTCGTGCCAAATCCTAAAACCCTGACGAATTGTTGATTTTGAACTCGATGATAGGGAATAGGGAATGGGTGATAACTGTTCACCAATTACCAATGCCCAATGCCTCATACCCAATTACAAATGACAAATGACAAATGACAAATGACAAAATTCAAGTAATTGGCATTGATGTTGGGGGAACAGCAATTAAGCTGGGGCGTTTTGCAGATGATGGTACTTGTCTGCAATCTTTGACTGTGGTATCTCCTCAACCAACAACGCCGGAAGCGGTGTTGGCGGTTCTGGTAGATGCGATCGCTCAAATCGATCCAGGTAATCAAGCTGTTGCGATTGGTGTTGGTACTCCTGGCCCATCCGATGCCACAGGACGCATTGCCAAAATCGCTATTAACTTACCTGGATGGATCGATGTGCCTTTAGCAGACTGGTTAGAAGCTAAAACTGGCAAACCAACTGCGATCGCTAATGATGCTAATTGCGCTCTTTTGGGAGAAGCTTGGCTGGGAGCTGGTCGCCACTTTCAAAATCTGATTCTGCTAACTTTAGGTACTGGGGTTGGTGGCGCAATTATCCTTGATGGCAAACTATTTATTGGACATCAAGGAGCCGCCGGGGAATTGGGTTTAATTTCCTTAAATCCTGATGGCCCAATTTGTAATAGTGGCAATCGAGGCTCTTTGGAACAATATGCCTGTGCTACTGCAATTCGCCGCCGCACTCTCAAGGAACCCATCGAATTGGGTTTTCTTGCCCAACAAGGAGATGCCGCAGCATTAACTTTTTGGCAAGAATATGGTGCTAATTTGGGAATTGGTTTGACGAGTTTGATTTATGTACTCACACCACAAGCGATCGTGATTGGTGGCGGTATCAGTGGTAGCTTTGAGTTTTTCTTACCAAGTGTGAAGGCAGAAATTGAGAAGCGAGTGCAGCCTTTATCACGAGAGGGTTTACAGATATTGCCAGCGGAGTTAGGCAATTTTGCTGGGATAGTAGGTGCAGCAAAGTTGGCATGGCAAAACTATTCAAGATTTTAAATTATGGTTCAAACAACCCCAGCTAGAGACATCTGTCTTTACAAATTAGAAGAAAAATTAAGCTCTAACTACGAGGTAATTTAATTAATTTTACATTACGTAACATAGTTTAATTTATTCTTGCCCACTTACTTAGCAATTCTAACTGATGTTGAAAAGTGAGTGAAAAGCAACTATTTAAGCTTGAATAAACGCTATGTAATGTCAGAAGATGCAGTAAAGATGTTTTTCTGGCAAAAATCATAAAATGAGCATGTTATTCAGAACCAAAGCCAGTCCAATGGCTAAAGGCTTGAAGAATCAGCAAAGAGTCAAGCAAACTTTTACCATAATGGTAATAAGAGCTAGCCATCGCTACGTACTAGTGGCATTAATACTCAGCTTGATAATTCTTGCCTGCATTAACATCTTAAAATCTAACCAATCTTCAGTCACCGAGTCTCCTCTTAACAGTAAAGTCCTGAAGATTTGGTCAGATAAAAGTTATACCTTGGAAGAGGATGAAGCGCTCCAGAAGATCATTAGTAACTGGGAACAACAAAGCGGCAACAAAATTAAACTTACTTTCTATACTAACGATGAATTGCCACAAAAGACTCAAAGGGCACTTCAGGCAGGTAATTCACCCGATCTCGTCATAAATAGCAGTGCTGAGAGGGAGCTGTATCCACGTCTTGCCTGGGAAGGTAAATTGGCAGATGTCTCTGATGTAATTGAGCCAGTCAAAAGTATTTATTCTGAAGGTGTGTTGAAAGCAGTTCGTTTATATAACAACGTTGATAAAAAACCGAGTTACTATGCAGTCCCAATTAATCAATTAACAATTCACATCTTTTACTGGCGAGACTTACTAGAGAAAGTAGGTCGAACTCAAAGCGATATCCCTAAAGATTGGGATGCTTTCTGGGAGTTTTGGAAACAAGTGCAGGATGATTTGCGCGCACAGCAAAAACAGAATATTTACGGGTTAGGCTTTCCTTTCTCCACTGGTTCTACGGATACCTACTACTTATTTGAACAGATTTTAGAGGCATACAATGTCCAAATTTTAGACTCCAAGGGTCAACTTCTGCTCAACGATCCCAAGGTGTATCAAGGTATTGTTAAAAGCTTAGAGTGGTATGCGAAATTTTTCCAGCAAGGCTACGTACCACCAGACGCAGTAAACTGGTTAAATCCAGACAATAATCGCAGCTTACTCAATCGTGGCGTGGTTATGACGCCTAACAGTTCGCTCTCGATTTCTGCTGCTGTCCGCCAAGATTCTGACACCTATCGTCACAAGCTTGGTATCTTAGAATTTCCGAATAAACCTAATGGTAAACCGATGCGCTTCTTAGTCTCGATTAATGAAATAGTTTTGTTTGCCGAGTCTAAAAACCAAAAGGTAGCCAAAGACTTTCTCGCATATTTAATTAAACCTGAGATTATAGGAAACTATCTCAAAGCTACCGGAGGTCGGTATCTACCAGTAATGAAGCCTGTTTGGAAAGATCCTTTTTGGACAAATCCAGCAGATCCTCATCTTTCCACTGCAACTCAAACATTAACTAAAGATACTCGTCCATTTTATATTGTCCAAAACCCTGCTTACAGCCTAGTTTTAGAAGAGAATGTTTGGGGTAAAGCTCTCAATGGAATAGTTGTCAATAGAATATCTCCAGAAGAAGCAGCAGACACGGCAATTGAGCGGATAAAACAAATTTTTGATGAATGGCAGTAAGCGATAAGTAGAATCGCGTAAATATTTGTAGTTGGGATGAGGCAGGAGGCAGAAGTTTTAAAATATTTGAATGCGTGAATTTTGAATTGTTAATTTTACCTTGTTCTGCTATACAGAAATTTCAAGACAAAGAATATCCTGTTGCTTTTTGAACGTATTTCACAACTTTTTCATAAGATTCAGGATTACTCACAGGGTTGATGATAATAGGAATAGTGCCATCTGGCAACCAAAAAGTTATCCTGCCGTTCGGTTCGTGACAAAAGGAACTGATGCAGTTGAGATTAATGACATATTCATTTTTTTCGTAAATTATTTTCACCCAGTGGGCACGCTCTAATTCTAATCCTGTCACACATTCTAAATAATCGAGAATTTTTTGATAATCTTCCAGGTTATTTTGTGGGTTAATTATTATGGGAATGGCACTATCGGGTAGCCAAAAAGTAACTCTGCCATTCAGTTCATAACAAAAAGCATGGACACGTTCAAAATTTACTACATATTCTTTCCTCTCGTAAAGGATTTTCACCCAGTACGCCACAACATCTCCTCAAGTCCGAAATTTACGAATGATGCACCCTGGATATCCAAATCTACTGAAGTCTTAAGTTAATGTTGCAATTAATTTTGAATTTTGAATTTTGAATTTTGAATTGTTATGACACCTCCAATGGTGTTGGTGTGCTAGATGTCGAAAGAGAAAGAGCGATCGCTGTTTGAATGAATCCTTTAAATAAAGGATGAGGTGTACTGGGGCGTGATTGAAATTCTGGATGAAATTGGCAAGCAAGAAAGAATGGATGCTTGGGTAATTCCACAATTTCAACTAAACGTCCATCAGGAGAAGTACCACTAATTACATAGCCAGACTTTAACAACAAATCGCGGTAAGCATTGTTGAACTCATAGCGATGTCGATGTCGTTCATAAATCACATCTTCTTGATAAAGCTTAAAAGCTAAAGTATCAGGGAGAACACGACAAGGATATAATCCTAAGCGCATTGTACCCCCTAAATCCACAACTTCCTGCTGTTCTGGCAATAAATTAATTACCGGATCGGTTGTGTAAGGGTCAAATTCAGCACTGTTAGCATCTGTTAATCCCCCTACGTTTCTGGCCCACTCAATTACAGAGCATTGCATTCCCAGGCATAAACCCAAAAAGGGAATTTGGCGATCGCGGGCGTATTTAATGGCGGCAATTTTGCCATCGACTCCGCGAACCCCGAAACCTCCTGGTACAACTATGCCATCGACACCTTTAAGATAATTTTCGGCTGGTTCAGTTTCCAATTCTTCTGAATTTATCCAACGCAGGCGCAGTTTGCCATAAGTGGAGATTGCCGCATGGTTCAGCGCTTCCACTACAGATAGATAGGCATCACTTAACTGCACATATTTACCAACAATGGCAATTTCTACTTCGTGCTTGGGACTATGTAAACGTTGTACCAGGGTTTGCCACTGCGTCAAATCTGGTTTACGTTGTTCCATTTGCAGCAAGTTCAGCACTTGTTCTGCCATTCCTTCCCGTTCTAGATTTAGCGGTACTTCATAGATACTTTTGGCATCTTGAGAAGTGATAACGCATTCTTCCGGTACATCGCAAAATCCCGACAATTTCTGCTTTAATCCCTTGGGTAAAGGGCGATCGCTGCGACAAACTAAAATATCTGGTTGAATGCCAATGGATCTGAGTTCTTTAACTGAATGCTGTGTCGGCTTAGTTTTCATTTCACCCGCAGAGGCAATCCACGGCACCAAAGTTACGTGCATATACAGCACATTCTGCCGCCCCACCTCTTTACGGAACTGGCGAATTGCTTCCAAAAACGGCAGCGATTCAATATCTCCTACCGTCCCGCCGATTTCTGTAATTACTACAGAAGGATTTGTACTTTTAGCAACTCGCAGAATCCGGTCTTTAATTTCATTGGTAATATGAGGAATTACCTGTACAGTACCGCCATTGTAATCTCCGCGCCGTTCTTTATTGATGACTGCCTGGTAAATTGAGCCAGTAGTCACACAATTTAAGCGCGACATTGAGGTATCGGTAAAGCGTTCGTAATGCCCCAAATCTAAATCTGTCTCCGCACCATCTTGGGTAACGAATACTTCCCCATGCTGAAAGGGACTCATCGTGCCAGGATCGATATTGATATAAGGGTCGAGTTTGAGAATCGACACCGAATATTCGCGCGACTTGAGCAAACGCCCTAGACTTGCTGCTACAATGCCCTTACCAATACTGGAAACTACGCCTCCAGTAACAAAGATAAACTTAGTCATAGTAGTTTGAATTTCTAACAACTTCTAAAAATACATCCCGTCATTGTGCCACAGTTGTTGTGGTGTCATCTTCTGTGATTTGCTGTGAAAAACCTCTTAGGATTAGTAATATTAGGCTGTATTCTCACCTCCTCGGTAGCATTGGCAGAGCCATCTCTTATAGTCGTTTTTCCCCAGACAAACTACCAGACAAGTGCCCAAAAAATCTTTTTTCTGGGCACTGCACCACCAGATGGTCAGGTTTTGATCAATAGTAAGCCAATTACCCGCAGCAAAGCTGGTCATTTTTCGCCTAGTTTCCCCTTGCAGTTGGGGGAGAATCTTTTTACTGTGCGTTACCACAATCAAGAACTTAAAATTAAGGTGATCGGGGTTAACGCTAGCCCTGAACTACCACAGGGGGTAGCTTTTGCGAAAGATTCCCTGACTCCCGCAGTTGACATTGCCAGATTACCGGGAGAAGTAATTTGTTTTAGTGCGTTAGCGAAGCTCCCCGAAGGGATCGCACCCCCTAACGCTAATGTCTCTGTAACCCTGGCTAATCAAACTATTGCCCTTTTACCCCAACCTCAACAAGCACAACTACCAAGTAATTTGGCAGCTTTGACAGGTCAAAATCAGCCTCATGCCCAGTCTAGCCTAGGCAACTATCAAGGTTGCACTACGGTGGCAACAGCCGCCGATCTGGGAAAACCTCAATTTCAACTGACACTTGACGGCAAGACGATAACTCAACCAGGATCTGGTAAGATTGAAATCCTCTCAAGAGCGCAATTGCCAGTTTTTGAGGTTACAGTAGAGTCAGGCGTTGCTCGTACTGGCCCTAGCACCGATTATTCCCGACTCACACCACTGCCCAAAGGCACGCGCGCAACAGTTACAGGTAGGGAAGGTGAATGGTTGCGCCTAGATTATGGCGCTTGGATTAATAGTAAAGAAACCCGCATTCTACCTGGTGCAGTTCCGCCACAAACAATAATTCGCAGTGTCGGATACCGTCAACTCCCTAGTGCGACAGAAATAGTTTTCCCCTTGCAAGTTCCCGTACCTGTGAGCGTGCAACAAAGTGAGGGTGCTTTCGCTCTCACTCTCTACAATACCACTGCCCAAACGGACATAATTCGCCTGGATGATGACCCCCTAATTTATCGCCTAGACTGGCAACAGGAAGCCCCAGGACAAGTAAAATACACCTTTAACCTCAAAAAAGCTCAACAGTGGGGATATAAGCTGAGATACGACGGTACAACCCTGGTTTTGGCTTTGCGTCATCCGCCTAAAATCGGGAACACAAGACGCAAGCTTTTAGCTAATTTCAAGATTGTACTAGATCCAGGGCATGGCGGTAAAGAATCTGGTGCCAGTGGCCCAACTGGATATTTAGAAAAAGATGTGAATTTGGTGGTATCTAAGTTGCTGCGCGATGAGTTGGTGAAGGAAGGAGCAACGGTAGTAATGACACGGGAGGACGACAAGGAAGTTTCGCTAGTAGAACGTCAGGCAATTATCAGTCAAGAAGAACCTGCGATCGCTATTTCCATACATCACAACTCTCTACCCGATGATGGTGATGCCGAAAAAATTAAGGGATTCGGCGCATTTTGGTATCAACCCCAAGCCCATAACCTCGCCATATTTTTACAGACCTATGTTGTTAAAAAACTCGGCAAACCTTCTTATGGTGTATTTTGGGATAATTTGGCGCTGACACGTCCGACAGCTGCACCATCGGTGTTGCTGGAATTGGGTTTTATGAGTAATCCCGATGAATTTGAGCAGGTAGTGAACCCAGAAGAACAGAAGAAAATGGCAAAAGCGATCGCTCAGGGAATTACTGAGTGGGTTAGGAGTGTGAGATAAATTTTGAGGTACAACAGTAGTTCCTCATTGTATTTATTGGAGTGCGATCGCCTCCGGCGGGGCGTAGCCCATCGCTCTTTTTTAACTAGTTCCTGCTCAATGTTGCGATCGGTCTTTGTTCAAGCTTTTTGAGTTTTATAGTGTATTGCCAAGCATAGCACTTGGTGCTATATAATAAGCGAAGATAATGACCATAGCATGATAATTTACAAAACCCGATGGTTTGACCGTTGGGCACGCAAAGAGGGTTTAAACGACCTCAGCCTCTGCGCGGCTGTAAACGAAATGACAGCAGGACTTTACGAAGCCGATCTAGGAGGCGGGCTGTTCAAAAAGCGGATTGCCCACTCTGGACAAGGTAAACGTGGTGGCTTTCGTACATTGGTTGCAACCAACAAGGGAGATTGCTGGTTTTTTGTTTTCGGCTTCCCGAAAAACGAGCGCAGTAACATTAACAAAAAAGAAGAAAAAGCATTAAAAAAGCTGGCATCAGTACTGTTCTCTTACACGCTAGAGGATCTCGAAAAAGCCAAGCTGGAAGATGAATTGATGGAGGTAATTTGCAATGCCGAAGAAGAAATCAGCGATTCTTGAAGCCGTTCACGAAACGGCTACGGGGCTGCACAAGGCTGGACTGATGGATCAGACTACATTGCGTGAATTCGACAGTCTGTGCTTGTCTGTGATTGAACCGCTAGAACCTGAACAAATTAAGCAAATACGCGAATCATCTCATGTCAGTCAGGCAGTATTTGCTGCGATTTTAAATACAAGTCTATCAACGGTTCAAAAGTGGGAAATCGGTCAGAAGCGTCCCAGTGGCACTGCTCTTAAACTGTTGCACCTAGTTAAGAAACGGGGATTGAATACCCTGATTGATTAAGGGGTCAACCCTGCATGCTTGCTGGATGCGATCGCTCTCTTAATAAACTCAAAAATGCTTATCTAAACCAGCTTGTTTCAATACTCCATTTGCAGTATGACGTGATTTTATTTTACTATCAACTACAAAGTTATTATCTGTAATTGGGCTATACCAAATTTCATGATCTCCTTTCCCTTGCCTTTTAAAATAACATCCGGCTTCTGTTAAAAGCTTTTTAACTTCAGGAGTAAAGGAAACACTCATTAGCCAGCCACTTTGATTGATTCATGACGATGCGTTGTTAAGTATAAATCAATGTAATCTTTGTTGCCAGATTCAACTTTATTTAATTCAATAAGTTCTGGAATCATAGCTTTGAGTTTTGCTGTTAACATCTCAATAGTAGAAGCTTCTGTAACCAACCCAGGTAGATTATCACTGCTAGCTACCCACACATCGACCTCAGAATCCCAAAAAGCGCTTACTTTGACAATAAAAGTATTCATAATTCGCTTTTTTAGCTATCGCACGTATGTAAACAATTTTAATTCAGAACTTTGAAAATTTTGCAAGTAACTTACAAAATCAGATACAATCTTGACTTGTTATTAAGTGCGTAGGCGTAGCCCGTCGTAGACATCGCTGATTTGCCTACTACGGTGAAACTAGTTGAAGCCTGTAGTAAGCTTTTGCCTGTGATTACTAAGTTTTTCGGCTTGCCAGCTTTGCGAACACAAACGCACCATCAGACTCTGGTAGTTGAGTGCGATCGGGAAACTGAGGTGGTATGGCAATATCACCAAGTGTTTCACTCATACTTTGAAAAGTATTGCAGCTATTTATTTAGTGCTTGACGCTTCCCATAAGGTGTTACTAACTAGTATAAAAGCTTGTTCTGTCTTGATTTCAGTGCTTTTACCCTGCCAGAACCGCTTTGATCGCGGGTAGAAATATATGAAATCTGATATTTTGAAACTGTATGTATTTTAAGTTAGGCGGCATAGTAGGTGCGATCGCTATTTTATTGAGTAATGGCAGTGCGTTCACCGGAGGTGTTGGCGTAGCCATCGCTCAAGATGCAGAAAGATATATCACTGTAGGGCATGATAAATTGGGAAACAGCGTAGCTCTGGACACGGAAACGATTAAGGGCACGATATACAAGCTTTACGGGATCTATGGAGATGGCATCTTCGAGACTACCTTTGATGCATCGTGCAAAGAATCGCGGCTGTTTCGCAATCGCATTGCGATTTACGGGCCAGAAGGACAGCTACTTGAAGAGGATAAAGAAAAAGGAGAAATCCCTTTTGTAGCAAGTTCTTCACCAGGCAAAGGTATGAAAATTGTATGTCAAAAGATTGGTGCAAGTGGTTGGTAGTTGCTCAATATTTTATAAGTGGGGAATGGGGAATAAGCAATGCCCAATGCCCAATTCCCAATTCCCAGGTAGAAAATACTAAGGACAAAACAACGTGTCACGCGTATCTCGTCCTGTAATCGGATTAGTTCCCTTGGCAAGTTTGCACAATTTTTTTTGCTCATCGGGACGCAGCAGCGTATCGGTAAAATCTGCCCCGTCAATGACTGCACCATCAAATCTGGCGTTAGCAGCAAACGCACCCTCCAACAGTGCATTTGTCAAATTTGCTCTGACTAAACGAGCCGAGTCTAAAGTCGCATTTCTCAAATCAGAACCCTCCAAATTCGCAGACTCTAAATTTGCTGCAAAGAAGCTGACACCGTTCAAATTAGCTCGGCTGAAGTTGCTCTGGCGAAGATTAGCTTTGGTAAAGCTAGAGTCTGTTAAATCACGTCCTGAAAAATCAGCTTCAACCAAAATTTCTTTGTTATATTCAAGTGCCAAAGCTGTTGGAGCAAAACCAACCGTTGCGGTGATGGCAATTATTCCCCACAAGAATAAGCTGAGTATGCTTGCCCAAATTCCGGCGCTTAACTTAGAATTCATACTATTTTTAGCCAATGGCGAACCCTCCTCCATCTCATTATCCTTGAGTCAGAGATGTTAGCGCAAAAATCCTTTAAAAATATTTTTATGAATACTAATTCAAGTTCATACGACGATTTAAACATTGCCTTCGCACGACTTGAGGCTATCCAATGGGATACGTTAGGAATGGGGGAGAAAGACGAAAGACTTACAGAACAGATGTTAGAATTTCTGTCGCGGGTAAGGCAATGGGCAAATTTTTTGCAGAGCGAACAGAAGCATATTTTTCAAAATCTTGCTCTCCAGATTCGCCCTGACATTGAACTTCCGTCTCCCCTAATGCAATGGCTGGATAAATTATACAACAGCAACCGGATACCAACTAGGCGTGGTAGTGTCTATGTTGTGCAAGGGGTATGTAATTACTTATTTTGGTGTCGTCTACGGGAATTTGATGCAGTCCCAGCGAATGGTCTTCCTGACCCTTATGAGCCGTTCATCACCTTTTTGGAATGCGGTGGTGGCATATATGTCGAACATGGTCAAATTATGGATATTTACCCCAATTATGTTTACTTCAATTTGACTGTTGGGAATGCCACGCCAGCAAGTGAAGAATAAGCACATCATGGGAGGATGATTTTGGGTAACTACTAGAAACTCTTATTTTTCTGTTGAATTAAATAACCGAGAATACTAAAGTTTATATGCATTGTCCAAATAGTGGTGAATTAGGAGAAGACTTAGTAGCTCAATGGTTGCAATCTACAGGTTGGATAATTCTCCATCGTCGCTTTTCTAGCCGCTGGGGGGAAATCGATATTATTGCTGAATATGATGAAGAAAGTGGGAAAGAGCAGGGAAGCCAGGAAGCAGGGGAAAAATTCCTCACTTCTAACTCCTCACTCCTAACTCCTCACTCTCCACTCCCCACTCTATGTTGGCATTTGTTGAAGTCAAAACCCGTAGTTCAGGTAGTTGGGATGCCGGGGGAAGAAGCGCAATCACTCCACAAAAGCAAGCAAAAATCTGTCGTACAGCTGAAATATTCTTAGCCCAGTATCCTGAGAAGGCAGATTATTCTTGTCGATTTGATGTTGCTATTGTCTACTGTCAAAGGATATCAAAAAATCTGACTGGGGTTACAGCAAATCAGGAAGCTCTAGCTACTTCATCAGTACCCGGATATAAGTTTAAGCTGCAAGAATACATTCTGGCAGCTTTTGACTTTTCAATTGATAATGGTTAATTGGTAATCGATAAAATATCTTAATTACCAATGACCAATAATTTTGTAGTAGCGTTAGAACCAAATAGGCTTACGCTAAAGTTTCTGGACAGTAACCTAAGCCCCGGACAAACTGCTGCCGGAACGCTTCAATTTCGTCTCTTTCTGGGCTACCGTGAGAAACGATCGCTACCTGATAACGACGCATCACATCCACAGGGCACTGTCCAGCTTCCAAACTCCAAAGTGCCATTTGCACCCTCATTGGCGGCTCATAGCTAATTCCTAATTCATTTAGAAAAGCCCGAAAGTCGCCATCTTCTTGGGGCGAGACTTGACCTTTGAGTTTGATCCTAACCACCCAGCCATCAATTTGATGAATTACGGTGACGAACGAAACTGGTGTCTGGGGTCTAGCGTGGAGGTGTTGAACGACCCTCAGGGTTAGACTGGCATTTGCCAGATAGTACAAGTATTCCATGTTTGTTGGTGCTTGGGATCAAAGCCAATCCTACATATCTATATTCGTCAATCAGTGCCTGTTCCCGGTAGGGTAAAAGCCCCCGTTTTTAGATGGGGAGGTTTACCCAATTTTTATATTAATTTTTCCGTGTTACTTAATAGTAACAATCTTATAGCCTAGCGGCAAAACTGAGCGAAGATGCCTTAAAGTTCCAATATAAGGTAAAACTTAACTCAGCCTTTTTAAGAGAGTATAAATACTAAATAAACCAAAAACTAGTACAAGTCAATTTGAAAGATACATCTAGCCCACAAGAAAAAAATTTTGAATTAGATTGCTCGGTAGCTGGCTATGACTACGAACTACCTCCAGAACTCATTGCCCAAAACCCAGCAGTTCCTAGAGATAGTTCGCGGTTACTGGTAGTTGATTCTCCGACTACAGGCATCGAAACAGCACCTCTACACCATATTTTCCATGATTTGCCTGCACTGCTGCGCTCTGGTGATTTGTTGGTTATGAACAATACAAGAGTCATTCCAGCGCGGCTTTATGGTCATAAATCCACTGGTGCGAAAATCCAGGTGTTGCTGTTGGAAGAACGGCAGCATAACTGTTGGTTAGCTTTAGTTAAGCCAGGAAAAAGCTTCAAACGGGGAGCGAAGATTGTTTTTACAGGAAGGCAATTAGGAATTAAGGATTGTAAAGATTCTTCTTTAGTACCCAGCGATGCACTGAGCTTGTCGAAGTGTCACCAACTCACGGCTACGGTTCTAGAAACAGATGCAGCTACTGGGGGGCGTTTGTTGCAATTTGATGTACCAGAGGGTAAGACTTTGGTGGAACTGTTAGAGGTATTTGGTGAAGTACCGTTACCACCATATATCACTACCTCAGAAGCAGCTGATGAGCAGTATCAGACAGTTTATGCTAAACAACCAGGAGCGATCGCAGCTCCGACGGCAGGATTACACTTTACCCCAGAATTATTACAAAAGTTGGGCGATCGCCAAATCGATCGAGCTTTTGTGACGCTACACGTTGGTGTCGGCACATTTCGCCCTGTGGAAGTAGAGGACGTAACTACCCATCAGATGCATGAAGAATGGATTGAAGTTCCTGCCGCTACAGTAGAGCAAATCCGCGCCACTAAAGCTGCTGGCGGTCGAATTATTGCTGTGGGAACAACGGCAGTACGGGCTTTAGAAGGGGCGGCTCAATCTGGTAATTTACAGCCATTTTGCGGAAAAACAGACTTGTTTATTTATCCCGGCTACCAATGGCGGGTGGTAGATGGTTTGATTACGAATTTTCACTTACCGCGTTCTAGTTTGTTGATGTTGGTAAGTGCCCTAATTGGCAGACAACGATTATTGAATATATACAACGAAGCGATCGCTTTTGGATATCGCTTTTATTCATTCGGTGATGCCATGCTAATTTTGCCGTCAGCTGTGGGAGCGGGGAGTGAGAAGAGACGCGATTAATCGCGTCTGTACAAGAAAGAGACGCGATTAATCGCGTCTGTACAAGAGTTAGAAGTTAAAAGTTGGAAATTGGGAATTTTTTCTTTCGTGGTGGGTACTCTGACTTATAAGGGGTTAAAAATAAGTACAGGTCTGCTATTAATGTCTGAAAAATACCTATTTTCTCATTGGTTAAATTTATTTTGTCAGGTAACACTCGGTGGCTGTTCTGCATTTTTGCTCTTGGCTGCACCGACAATTACTAATTTTCCAGTTAGCAAGCTGCTGGCAGAAACTGCAATTTCTCAGAATCTGGAAGCAGCTAGCTTTTTCCAGCAAGGAGTTACGCGCTATAACCGCCAAGACTTACAAGGTGCAGAATATGCCTTTCGTCAAGCGTTACAGCGAGATCCTAACCTTGGGGCAGCACGGAATTATCTGGGTAATATATTGATAGAGCAAAATCGCCTGGATGAAGCTTTACATGAATTTACAGAGGCGATAAAAGTTAATCCCAATTCTAGCGAAGCTTATTACAACTTAGGGTTAGTGTTGCACCGACAAGGAGAAAAAGATGCAGCAATTACCGCTTATCGCCAGAGCTTGGCGATCGATTCCACAAGAGTGGCAGGGCTGTATAATCTGGGTTTGTTGCTGTACGAACAAGGAAAGTCAGAGGAAGCGATCGCTGCATACCAAAAAGCAATTAATCTAGATAGCAGCAATGCCAATGCTTATCTTAACTTAGCGATCGCCTTGCAACAACAAGGTCAAATCGAGCCTGCGATCGCCAATTATCGCCAAGCTTTGAAGCTAGATCCTAAAAATGCCGCAGCCTACAGCAACATGGCAAATTTGCTAGCAATGCATGGTCAAGCTTCTGAGGCTATTTCTGTTTATCGGCAAGCGATTCGCCTAAATCCAAAAAGTGCTTCAGCTTACTATAACTTGGGAGTAACTTTATATAATCAGGGCGAATTCAAAAAAGCCAGTGGAGTCTTGAAACGCGCTCACAATGAATATCGCGAGCAAGGTAACATTGAACAAGCCCAAAAAATTGAGCAGCTAATGCAGCAAATTGCTCAGAAAAATGGGCAACAGCAACCTCAAGCCAGTCAAACAGCTACTCCTTCTCAGAGTTCAGATTCTACAGTACAAACATCTGAGCCACAAACGGCAAATCAACCAGAAACGCCCGCAAACCCTGGCGATGTACCTGTCTCAGTCGAACCACAATCCACTTCAACAAGTCCCGGACAATAAAAAACTCAGAGTTAAGGCTATTTGCCCTCATCCCCCAACCCCTTCTCCCAAACTTGGGAGAGGGATTTAGGGTCAGGGCTTTTGATTCATCCAATAAGTCTATTCTCTACTCGAAGTTAGTTTTGAGTAAAAGTTGCACACGGCATAACTCCTAACTTTTAATTCCTAACTCCTAACTTTTTTAAATCGGCAAACGATTAATATCTTTATTGCAACCAATAACAACCATTGCTGAACCACGCTCTAAACGCTTGGTAGCGTCAGGATTAATTTGAAATTTCCCATCCTGGCTTACTGCTAGCAAATTTAAACCGTAGCGGTTACGAAGTTGCAGTTCAGTGATGGTTTTGCCGTGAAATTCATCAGGCACAATCAACTCTACAATACTGTTATCGGGGTCGAGGTCAAACCGATCTAGAATTGCTGGTTTAGTAAGAGTACGCGCTAGGGCACAACCCGCTTCATACTCAGGAAAAACAACATGATCTGCGCCTACTCGCCGCAACAGTTTACGATGAACTTCACTAGAAGCTTTAGCAACTACATGAGGCACGCCAGCCTCTTTCACATTGAGAGTGGTTATGATACTTTCTTGAACGTAGTTACCAATTGCGACAATTACAGTATCAAATTCAAAAATTCCAGCTTCTTTGAGTGCAGCTGGTTCTGTAGAGTCTAGTTGCAAAGCATGACCAACTATTCCCTCAGTTAATGCTTCTGAAACTCGTTTTTCATCAATATCTGTTGCCAGCACTTGATAACCAAAATTGTGCAGTGTGGAACAGACAGAGCGACCAAAACGACCTAACCCAATTACAGCAAATTGGTGGTTGTCTTTGCGTAAACTGCGAAAAAAACTTAATGATGACAGATTCACCCTTTTTATCCTTATGATGGCTCCCTGTATTTAGGGCAAAAAACGGTTATACCGCTTGAATTAAAATTTTATTTTTGCCTTCCAATGTATATTTTATCAGTTTAGTCATTTGTTATTTGTCATTTGTTATTTGTTATTTTCCCCCTGTTTCTCCTACTCCCTCATCTTCTACTTCCTACTCTCTCTCCCTAACTATCCCACGAGTAAATTTTCTTCAGGATAGTGAATTCTGGTAGGGCGGGGATCTCCTAGTACGGCAGACATCAGCAGTAAAACACCGACTCTTCCAACATACATAGTGACAATTAAGATGAGCTTTGCTCCTGTAGAGATAGTTGCTGTAATGCCTGTAGAAAGTCCCACAGTAGCGAAGGCTGATACTACTTCAAACAAAATTTGAATAAAATCTAATGTTGGATCTGTGAGGCTAATTAAAATCGTGGCGAAAATTACGGTTGCTACCGATCCTACTAACACACCTACAGCTTTCAAAATTAAAGTTATTGCTATCTTGCGATCGTACAACAAAACTTCTTCTTTACCCTGAAGAATCGCTTTGGTACAACTGGTCAAAACTCTCAAGGTTGTTGTTTTAATGCCTCCTCCTGTGCCACCTGGACTTGCACCAATAAACATCAGCGCAATTGTAATAAATAGACCAGCAGTAGTCATTTTGCCAATATCGATGGTATTAAAACCAGCAGTTCTGGGAGTAACTGATTGAAACCAAGCTACTAATATCTGGTCACGTAAATTTAGATAACCAAATGTTTCAGGGTTTCTGATTTCTATACAGAAAAAGGCTATTATCCCCACTAATAATAATATCAGAGTTGTACTGATTGCAACTTTGAAATCTAGGGTGAAGACTTGGTTTTGAGTTTTTTTGTGAATGCGATCGCGCAACCAAAGATACATTTCCAAAATTACTTGATAGCCAATTCCCCCAAATATAATCAACATGCTAATGGTAAAGACTACTAAAAAGGATGATTGATAGCCAATTAAGTTATCTTTAAACAAACTAAAACCAGCATTATTCCAAGCATTGATACTATGAAAAATTGCCAACCAAAGTCCTCGATCCCAACCATATTTTGGAACGAAAGCTGGTATAAGTAAGAATATTCCTGTAATTTCAAAAATTAAAGTTGTAGCAATAATTGAACGGATGACTTGGGCACTCCCGCTCATTCCTGGTCGGTCTAAAGCTTGTTGAATAGCTACCTTTTGTCGCAGGTCAAACTTGCGTCCAATTAGCAGAATCAGAAAGGTAGTGCTTGTCATATAGCCCAAACCGCCAATCTGAACCAACAGTGTCATAAACAGCTGACCCCAAAAAGAAAAATAAGTACCAGGATCGACCACTGATAAGCCAGTAACACAAACCGCAGATGTTGAGGTGAACAGCGCCACAATAGGGTCGTTCCATGTACCATCGCTAGTTGAGAAAGGCATCATCAACAAGATTGTTCCTATAGTGATGACAGCCAAAAATCCCAGGCAAACTGTGCGAGAAACGGTCATAATTAATTCGTAGTTCGTAATACTTCGGCTACGCCCTTCGAATACGCTCAGGACAAGCTCAGTACAAGTTCGTAATTCGTAATTAAGAAAGTTAGAGTAAATCTAGGTTTTCATTTCTTGTATATGTATGTTGTTTGGAATAATTGGTATAAATTTGACGAAGAAAAGTTTATTAAGGTAAAACTGAGAAATTTTTTCCAGGAGGATAAATCTCGGTTTACCTTCCCCGGAGTAAAAATACCCTTATTTAATTAAAAACATACATGGTAGCCTACCTGTATGTTTTTTTTGAATTCTAATTCGTCTCAATACTACTTTTTTCATGAGTGCAACACTTTACCAGCAAATTCAGCAGTTCTACGATGCTTCCTCTGGTCTGTGGGAACAGATTTGGGGCGAACACATGCACCACGGCTACTATGGTGTCGATGGCAGCCAGAAAAAAGACCGCCGTCAAGCTCAAATTGATTTAATCGAGGAACTGCTTAATTGGGCGGGGGTACAATCAGCAGAAAATATTCTCGATGTCGGCTGTGGTATTGGTGGTAGTTCTTTATACTTGGCAGAAAAGTTTAATGCTAAGGCTACAGGGATTACTTTGAGTCCTGTGCAAGCTGCCAGAGCAACAGAACGCGCAACGGAAGCGAATTTGAGTCTGAAAACTCAGTTTCAGGTCGCCAATGCTCAAGAAATGCCCTTTGCTGATAATTCTTTTGATTTGGTTTGGTCGCTGGAAAGCGGCGAACACATGCCAGATAAAACTAAGTTTCTCCAGGAGTGCTATCGGGTATTGAAACCTGGCGGACAGTTAATTATGGTGACTTGGTGTCATCGACCGACTGATAAGTTACCACTGACGGCAGATGAAGAAAAGCATTTGCAGGATATTTATCGGGTGTATTGTTTGCCTTATGTAATTTCTTTACCAGAGTATGAAGCGATCGCACGTCAACTTCCATTAAACAATATTCGCACCGCCGATTGGTCAACCGCCGTCGCCCCCTTTTGGAATGTAGTCATTGATTCGGCGTTCACTCCCCAAGCACTTTGGGGCTTACTCAATGCCGGTTGGACTACCATTCAAGGGGCGTTATCGCTGGGGTTGATGCGTCGCGGTTATGAACGCGGGTTAGTTCGGTTTGGGTTGTTATGCGGTAATAAGTAGAAACAAGACCGCGCTGTGGTGAAACAGCGCGATCGCACTACAATTTAAGAAATTCAATGACGGCTAATTTTACAGAGCTTATTTTGAGTATTTTAACTTATTGACAAAAGGTACTTTGTCTTAACTTC
This sequence comes from Nostoc sp. DedQUE04, assembly GCF_034530995.1. Lineage (NCBI taxonomy): Bacteria > Bacillati > Cyanobacteriota > Cyanophyceae > Nostocales > Nostocaceae > Nostoc > Nostoc sp. DedQUE04. Next base: position 189,755 of record NZ_JAVRCA010000007.1, read on the forward strand.
TTACGGGTATGCTTGTAGAGACGTTGTATTGCAACATCTCTACATACTACTAAATCCCACCAATAACCTTAACTAAGCGGTAAGGAATAAGAGTTACAGAGAGTTCTTGCCTAAGTAATAGCTTAGATAAGGGAATTTAGCGTGTTTCATTCAACGACTGTTACTGAAGCCCCTTCATTGGATGGAGGTATAGCGGGTAATTCCAGACAGTATCCAGCACCATACACTGTCTTGATATAGCGGGGATGGCGAGGATCTGGTTCTAGCTTGGTTCTCAAGTGGCGAATATGCACTCGAATGGTTTCTATGTCATCATCAGGATCGTAGCCCCAAACTTCTCTGAGGATTTCGCTAGGAGAAACTGTTTGACCGTGACGTTGCAGCAAGCAGTGAAGTAGCTCAAATTCCAAGTGAGTCAATTTCACCGTCTCATTGAACCATATTGCCTCAAATCTTTCGGGAACGAGGGTTAATGAGCCATAGTTGAGAATTTCACTATGCTTTGCGGCTTGAGGAATCCGGTCAGTCCGCCGTAAAAGTGCCCGCACCCGCGCCAGCAGTTCTTCAACTTCAAAAGGCTTGGTGAGGTAGTCATCTGCGCCAGCATTGAAGCCTTCCACCTTGTCCTGAGTTTGGCTCAAAGCTGTCAGCATTAACACGGGAATCTCAGAGGTGCGATCGTCGCGGCGCAGGCGTTGACAAACGGTAAACCCATCTACCCTGGGCAACATTAAATCGAGCATGATCAAGTCTGGTTGTAGCTGGAGAGCCAGCGCTTGACCTTTGATGCCGTCTTCAGCTTGACTAACATCGTAGCCAGCCATTTCCAAGTTGACGGCAACTAGTTCTGAAATCGCTGGGTCATCGTCTATGACAAGAATCCTCGGCATTCTTAAAAAATTATTACTACTTATTAAGGATAATTAACAACCTTTGATAGATACAAAGATTTTTGAATCGATTCTAAAAAAGTTTTTAAATCTTACATAAATATTAAGATTAAATGACTGTGAAATCAAGACTCAATTACACGAAATCTTATAGTCTATGATGTGTTATACTCCCCCCTACAATCCGTCTTGGTTTTTACAAAACGGTGTGATGATGACTGTATACACCGCTTTGTGGGGAAAACGTAACTGGGAAAGTACTGTTTTCTTACAAGAACCGTCTTATCACGAAAAAATCTTTATTGGTGGCCAAGGTGTGCCAATTTTTGGCTTGGTTGCCATCCCGGAAAATGCTCATAGCACGATTATCGGTACTTATGGCATTACCGGAGAGTTAGAGACAGAATGGTTTTTGAGGGTGCTAGGGCGTAAAGCTTATGCCCAAGGATACGCTGTAGTGTTATTTGATTGGCGGGCCCACGGAAAAACAGCCGAATTGTCCCCGACTCTAACTTCTGATGGTTTGTATGAGGGGGAAGATTTTGTTCGCATCGCTGCTGCTGCAAAGGCAATGGGATGTCCGGGGAAATTTTGGTTTACAGGGTATTCTTTAGGAGGGCAATTGGCGTTATGGGCGGTGAAGGTGGCTGGTGAGGTGATTAAGGAGGATGAAGATTTAGGATTAGAAGATAGCGATATTGGCGGTGGTATGGTGATTTGTCCGAGTTTAGATTCACAGCGATCGCTATCTTATCTAGTTACAAAGCCCTTTGGTAGATATTTAGAAGCAGGGATTGCCCAAAATTTAAAAAAACTGGCGTGGCGGATTCATGATGCTCATCCTGGAAGCCTTGACCCAGAAGCGATTGAACGAGCAAATAGCATTTGGGGTTTTGATAATGAATTGGTAATTAAGCGACTTGGTTTTCCTTCTGTGGAAGCATATTACCAAGCTAGTAGTGCTTTGCAAATATTGCCGCAAATCTCGAAACCGACTTTGATTCTATATGCTGCCGATGACCCACTTTTTGACCCAGCTATCATACCGGAATTAGAAGAAGCGTGCGATCGCAATTTTGCAATAGATTTGTTACTTACTCAGTATGGCGGTCATGTTGGCTATCTCAGTAGCAAAGAGTGCCAGCGTCAAGTACAAGACCCCGATCTTTGGTGGGCATGGAATCGGGTTTTACAATGGTTAGAGCAACAACGAACAGATTCTAGTTGCTAAGATGTTCGACAGATGGAGTCGTATTTTGGAAGCCCAAAATAGAGAGGATGGCATTGACCCAGAAGCTACCACAATATCATTGGTAAACCAGCAATAACAGAAGCAATACCCGTCCAGAGAGTAAAACGCGCAATATCTAATTCATCCAAAGCAACGCTCATTTGCCTAATTGCCAATAGTAGCGCTGCTAGTAGCAGTATAAAAAAGGCAAAGTACTCCAAATTAAGAATCATTCATCCTCACTATGTTCTAGAAAAAAGTAGTTGTAATAGGTTTTTAACAAGCTTTGGCAAGGGTTTTTTGTTCCAGATTTAACACTTTCTGAGAAAAATTATTTCTTACTGAAGATATATCTACTTCAGAACACTTGCAGACATTGGTCGTAGTTCCTTTGAGTAATGCTGTAATAGCTAATGTTGTAGCCAAAATAAAATTTGCGATTCTCTATTAAAAGTTTTAAAGTATTTTCTCTCAGGAGATTTAACGTGTAGTTGAGGAGCGTACATCTAGAGTAATAAATTATAATATTTAGCTGGCAAAAGCAATCGCGGCTATCTGTATTTATGTTTACAGCTAGACTTAATATCTAACAATACCTATGGCATATTCTAGGAAAAACAGGCGCAGTTGTATATAGTAATGCTAAAGCGTCAAACCAGATTCACCCATAATATCGTCGTAATTAAACAAACTATTAAAGTACAACTCTCTTGAATTTTTGACTCAATGACCGCTTCTAATAATATTTGGCTACCTGCACCGACGAATTTAACTTTGCTACCGGATGAGATTCATGTCTGGCGCATAGAACTTGACCAACCAGAAGTACAGCTGCAAAATTTAGCAGCGACTCTTTCCAGTGACGAAACATCTCGTGCTGAACGGTTCTATTTTCAGGAACATCGGCAGCGTTTCATCGCAGGTCGTGGTATCCTGCGAACTATATTAGGGCGCTACTTGGGTATCCAACCGTTACAAGTGGAGTTTAATTATCAACAGCGTGGCAAACCAGTACTAGCAGATAAATTTGCCGATAGTGGACTGGCGTTTAACTTGTCTCATTCCCAAGGGTTGGGTTTATGTGCAGTGAATTGTACTCGCCCAATTGGTGTAGACCTAGAATATATTCGCCCGATGTCTGATTTGGAAAGTCTTGCCAAACGGTTCTTTTTACCGAGAGAATATGAGATGTTGCGATCGCTATCTCCCAACCAACAGCAAGAAGTATTTTTCCGTTACTGGACTTGTAAGGAAGCTTATTTAAAAGCAACTGGAGACGGACTATCTCAGCTAGAGCAAATTGAAGTATCGCTCACTCCCACAGAACCAGCCAAATTACAGATATCCGAAGACTGGAGTCTTTTTGAACTAGTACCTGCTAACAATTATGTTGCTGCTGTTGCTGTGGCGAATTTTGGCTGGAATTTAAAATGCTGGCAATATTAATAGTAGTGATTAGTCATTAATTATTCTCCAATTCCCAATGCCCAATGCCCCATGCCCCCTATTTATCTTCCTGCATATTTCTCACAATTCTTGTCACCACCTTTCTAGGTACAAATCTGACGCTTTTTGCAAGTAGTTTATTCATAAAACCAGGAATAACAATGGTTTTGCCCTTCATTAAAGCGTGAAAACCAATTTCTGCTACTGTTCGTGCATCCATCATCTTCTTACCCTTAAGCAATTTAGAGTCTGCCATCCCCGTTCTTTCATGAAAGCCAGATTCTGTTGAGCCTGGGCAAAGAACTGTCACAGTGACACCTGTACCTTCTAATTCATTAGCGATCGCTTCTGAAAAAGATAAGATATAAGCTTTAGTAGCAAAATAAACTGCCATCAAAGGCCCAGGTTGAAAAGCAGCAGCCGAAGCGACGTTTAATATCTTACCTTCACCTTGCTTGACCATGTGCTTCACGAATAGCTTAGTTAAATGGGTGAGACACACCAAATTTACCTGTAGCATTTCTAGTTCAGTAGCTAGGTCTGTTTCGTGAAATAATCCATAGATACCAAATCCGGCATTATTTACCAGCACATCAACATTAATATCGGCAAGTTGCAACTCCGTGAAAATTTCTTCAGGAGCAGTTGATATAGATAAATCCTTAACAATAGTTTTGACAAAAATCCCAAATTTTTCTTGGAACTTAACTGCAATTTCTACTAGCTTTGGCCCATTTCTGTCTACTAAGACCAAATTGTAATCATGAGCAGCAAAAATACATGCTAATTCGTAGCCAATTCCACCAGCTGCTCCAGTAATAAGAGCAGTTTTCTTGCTCTGACCTTGATGTTTTGTGTTCATGTAAGAATGTTAGTGAATTCAACTTGATGAAGCTGCGTTGCATTTACAGTGGTTCTCGTTCTACAATTAAGTACGCGTAATATCTGACCCAACGAGAAATATCTTGAGTTATTACCCTTTCAAATGCTTGTGTGGTTCATTAGATAGATGTAGCAGTCCAAACGTAAATTTAGGACTTATGCATCGAAAAAGCTAGGCATTAAAGAAGCTCGGTTATTTAAGACTGCTAGCTGTCACTTTTGATTACTCACAAAAGCAAGCGGGTAAAATTAAACTTTTATGCCAGACACTAACCATTCTATCCTCGATTGCTTCTGTCAAGAGGTGAATACTAAAAATTTACATGATTGAGCATAAAAAAACAGGGCAATTATATTGCCGCTGTTAGTGTATAAGTTATTGCTGGCATCTGAAATATTGGTTATTCAGTAGTACTGAGTTTTAAAAAACATGGACTAAAGAAAATTATTTTGTAGTAGCGTGTCAAGGCTAAAATAGTGCATTAAATGTAGATGGCAGTGCAATACTGCGTAGGTTTTGATGATTTGTAGTTTCACTTTGTTCAACCCAACCAATCTCTGAAAATGTTGGGTTTCCTTCCTCAGTCCAACCTACTAGCGTGACATGCTTAAAATGTTGGGTTTAAAAAACTCACAAAACCAAACTCTAATCATTAACAGAATAATTCAACCCAATAAATTCAGCTTACCGCGCTACTACAATTTTTTTTTGCAACAATTTAGCCTTGACACATCCTACGCAATTTATGAATTACTAAGCGAGATTCAAGAAGCCGCTTTGAATCAAGTAGGCAGTATAAGTCATAAACAATTGAGAGTCAATTGGAGGGCAAGCAATAGAACTACCTGCTAGTGCATGAAGAGTATCTTGGCAGCTAATATGAGGTCTTCTAGCTTGTAAATACAAATCAGGAATAGTCAGTTGTTCATCAGACCAACGTTCCAACAAAAATGGCCGCAGAGTGTACAAAGGATTGTCCGCAGAAGTCACATTATTGATTAACTCAGATTGCCATTTTTCGTAAGGAATCATTTCAACTGAATAACCGAAAGAGCGTATCCACTCAACTAGCATTTTCAAAGCAGCAGGTTGGGGATGTTGTAAATTGAAAGCCTTACCTATAGATTCTTTTTGCCGTGACAGATAAACGATCGCTTTACTTACATAGTCCACAGGTGACATATCCAACATATAATCTACATCAGGGAAATATCCCATTTGTAGACAGCCCTTGGTCATCAAATTGATAAAGTCATGTGTGTTACAAATGCCTGTTTTGCTATCACCTGAAATCAGTGGCGGTCTGTGAATAGTTACAGGAAGCCCACGGTCACAAGCAATTTTAACTAACTTTTCAGCTACCCATTTTGTTTGAGAGTAACCAAGATAAATGCCCTCCCAATGATTGAATTCATCCTGCTCTTTAACAACCTTGCCAGCATAAGCAGTGGATTCAAAAACAGCAACACTAGAAACGTAATGTACAGGCTTGACTTTAATTTGACAAGCCAATCTCAAAACTTCTTGGGTTCCTAAAACATTGGCTGCTTTCAGTGCTGAGTATGGAAAAACATAATTCAACAAAGCACCGCTATGATAGATAGTATCAATATTGGTAGCTAAAATTTGAAACTGTTCAGAGCCAACACCTAACAATGGCAGAGATAAATCGCCGACAATCGGAATAATTCTGGACTTAAATTCTTCCTGCCAAATTGCATACTGTTCCAGATTCTTTTGGAGTTTGCTTTTGCCTTCTTCGGCATTAGCAGCACGCACTAGGCAATAGATATCCGCCTTAGTTTCCTGTAGCAGTTCCCGGATAAGAAAAGCTCCTAAAAAGCCTGTTCCTCCAGTTATAAAGATGTTCTTGGGTTCACCCACAAGTACATTAGATGCAGCACCAGGATGGATGGTAGGGTCAAGAACAGCCTCAGCACCTAAATCTAGAACAGAGGGTGCAGCGTTGGCATTAGAAGGTGTTACCTTTGTATCTTGAACTGGTGAACCTTCTTGCACTTCTTCAGCTAAACGCTGTGAAAGAGCTTCAATATTTGGGTAATGCCACAGCAACAATGGAGATGGTTGAAATCCGAGCAACTTTTCTAAGTTACTTACTAGAATCATTGCTTGGGCTGAATCCAAGCCATAGTTTTCTAAATGTTCTTTGACATCTATTTCATCAGTTGCAACTCCTAGCAATTTAGCTAAGTTAGATACCAAAAATATTTGAATATCGTCTGCGGTGAAAGACTGTTTTATAGTCATTTTTAAATCTCCAACAATGATGTAGAACGAACAGGGTGATACTGACTGTAATAATCAGAAGTTTGTAGCCCTTGAATTTTCAAATTTTGGACACGGTACAAAAAGGCTGCACCAGTCATAATTTGATTAGCAACATCAACTACACCACGATTATTTGGTTCAGACAGGTAAGAACCGCGTACCCAGTCATTGAAACCGCCCATTGCCGGGCCACACCAAATTTGATAATCGACTTCTCTACCTTTTTCACCAGAACTAGACCAACGGGAAGATAATCCTAGATACCAACGGAAAATCAACGCCATTTTTAGTTTAGGATTATTGACTGCTTTCCCAAGTTTCTCAGGATTCTTTTGGGACAAATAAGCCGCAGTTCCTTCCCATACTTCAGCAATAGTTTTGCGAAAAACTTGTTTTTCTAATTTCTCTCTTTCTGCCAAAGGAATCTCTTCAATGGAATCATAAGCGCGGTAAAGTTCAAATAATTTCTGCGCTCGCATGGGGAACATTGTACCCCGTTTGAGAACTTGCAATTTGACTCCCATTTCAAACATATCTGCTGCTGGGGCCATAATCATATCAGCCATTTCTGCTTGGGCTAATAATTTTTTGGTATGTTCACAAGCCCCAGATTCAACACATGATTGATTAATGGAACCAGTCATTATATAAGCAGCACCCATTATAAAGGCTGCTAATGCTGATTGTGGTGTTCCAATTCCCCCTGCAACACCGATTCTAATGGGTGTTTGGTAATGATATTGTGCTTGAATTTCATCTCGCAAGGCAATAATAGAAGGTAACACACAAACCAGGGGACGGTTATCTGTATGACCTCCAGAATCAGCCTCGACGGTAATATCATCAGCCATTGGAACTTTGGCTGCAAGGGTTGCTTGTAACTCAGTAATTAACCCTTGTTCTAGCAGTTCTTTAATTATTCTGGCTGGTGCTGGTTGCAGAAATTTAGTTGCAACTTCTCGGCGAGAAATTTTGGCAATGATTTTATTTTTGATTTCAATTTGATTGGCGTTATTTAATCCCAATCCAGCAAGACGATAATAAACAATGTTGGGTGTCAAGTCGAGAAATGCAGAGGCTTCTACTGTTCTCACTTGATATTTGAGGTATAAATCCACAGCCCGGCGTTCAATCGCAGGTTCGTTAGGACTGTGAATTAAATTAAATGCATAAGGCCCTTGAGGTAAAGCTTCTTGAATGCGATTTATGGCTGCTTCCAAACGTTCTGGAGTTAAACCACCTGCACCAAAGGAACTCAAAATTTGCTCTTTTCCTAGTGCAATGACCATTTCTTCGGAAGCAATTCCGCCAGCCATTGCGCCGGTAACGTAGGCATATTTCACTCCATGAGAGGAGAGAAAATTCGGATCTCCAAATTGTTGAATGCGGATTGGGGCTGCAAATGTTAGCAATTCTACTTGTGCTGTTGTGCCATTATCACCAGGGGATAAATATCCCTCATTCGTGACACCGATTTTTCCGGCAACTTTCACGATGTAGCAGGGTTTATTTAACACCATCAATTTATCTTTGATGGTTTGTTTCTCAAAAGATACAGTTTCTAAAGAACCTTTCCAAACCTGGTTTTTGTTATAAGACCAAGAAGAGAAATTAAGGCCATTATCGTGTTTACTTAGTACCGTATCTACGGTTGTCACGGCAGTTATCCCTCGGATTACAATTATTAAATAAGGGGAGTGGGGAGTGGGGAATAGGGAAGAAATATTTTCCTTTTATCAGTTCACCTTTCCCCTTACCCAAGGTTATTGACGGTTGAAGTATGTAGACTTATGTCAAGATTCGTCGTTAAGCAAATTTTGGGCGCAAGCTAGTTGCAGTTGAATGATTTCGCTCATTTGCTGACTGTAATCTTGTCTAGCTTGTAAAAAAGCAGTATGTGCTTTAGTTATCTTTGAATTATTAGCATTGAGCTTTTGATACTGAGTCTTATTTAAATCGAACATGCTGATGATGCTACTAATTTTTTGAGTTCTGACGGGTGAGGAGGAAAGAGAAATTGGCTGTCTAATTGCGCTTGACTCAGAAGATTGTAATTGTTCTTTCGGTTCAAAAACGTTATCAATGATATTTTTCGGTTTTACTTCTTCTGACAGAGGCAAGATGTTAGAGGAATGACTTTCTTCTTGGGTTATATGGTTGGAAGTGTTAAGAAAATCTGTGATTTCAGATTGTTGGGGATTAGGTATGTTTGGATGCTGTATTTTGAAGCGTTCGCCCTTGGCGTTGGCGCAGCCATCGCTCCTAAGATCCCCAGTAAAATCTTCAAAAAGTTTGCGATTTTCTTCGCTCAAAATTGTAGCAGCGATCGCTTTACCGCCCAAGGTAACTGTTCTCAATGTTGCTTTACTTGAATTAGCCGTTTCTTGGGCTTTACTATACAGTGGTGATAAATCTACGTTCACCTGATGACTGAGTAGTTTTGCTAATGCTTTGACCATCGAAGCATGGTCATCCATCCCTCTACGATTTAGAGAGACTGTAATGTGTTCTTTGTTGCCAAGAATTTTATCAATCCATCGCGAACAAACACTACCTGCGCCTGCTTCTAGAAATATTTTCACACCATCATCGTGGACACGATTTACCAATCGGGGAAAATCAAGCTCTTGGCACAATCCTTTAGCGATGTTATGCGCGATCGCATCTCTTTCGAGTGCAACTGGTTGATAATCGGCGGCAGAATAAAACACAATCCCAGGAAGATTTTGTGATGGTAAGCTGTTTACCTTCTTGATTTCCTCGAACTGCGATCGCATCGCTTCACAATGTATCACATGGTCGAAGGGAGCGGGGAAAGAATTGCAACCTAAAGTCGCAATCACTCGCTTACAGGCGGCATCTTCACCAGCAATTAATACTTCTTCTGGTGTGTTGATTTGAGTTAAGTAGACGTGATTTTCATGTTTCAGGCATTCTCTAACTTGAGATGGAGTAGCCATGAGAACATAGGTATTCCAAAAATTGTTGTTTGGTGAATCTGTTAATCCCCAATATTCACGCACAGCATTTTTAGGCCCAGATAACTTATCGCCAAATAAAGGTGATGAGTTTAAGGTATTACTTCCACCTTCAAAATCACTCCAAACCCCTTGGGCAACCATCATGCTAGTTTCACCCAAGCTATACCCAAAAACGCATTGCGGCTTGACTTTAAAATCATCTCGGAAAATTGCTGTCATGTATCTAGCAAAGGCGATTTCACTTTCAAACATTGCCAGTGAATCATCTAACAATTGCTTTTCGAGTGTTTCTAATTGCCTGGTTGTCAATTTAGGTAAGCTTCTGGGATAAACCAACTTTTCAACATCGGCAGCCCGGTTGTAGAGATTGTTACTTTTTAAGTCCTCGAAAACTTTCGGAAATAACCGGAAGACGGTACGACCAATGCCAATATAAGAATTGACTGCTGCGGGATAAACATAAGCAACGGCTCCAGTTTTACCCAATGGTTTCGCAGTGAAATAACTACCTATTGGTGTTTGCCAATCTGTACCGTTTTCAAAAGCATTATTTACACCTTTCCGAGCAGATTCAATTTCTTTAAGTAGTTCTTTTGTATTACGTCCTGTGATTGATAAGACGTATTTTGCATCAGATTGCTGTTGAAAGGTAGCGAATGTTTGGCTAGCGGTAGCTGATAAAGAAGAACTAGCTTCAATGGATTTTTGAAGATGGTTTAGGATATCGGGTATAGTGGAGCGATCGCTAATTGCGATGGGAAACAGATGAAAAGGCATTTGTTGCAAATATCTGTTGTCCCGCTCCTCTTGGCTAGGTTCCTCCGATAAGATTAAATGGGCGTAACTGCCATCTATACCCATGCTATTAATTGCTGCTATTCTGCGTGTACCGCCTTTATCGACAAACCAGGGTCTTGATTCCATCGCCACATAGAAAGGACTACCTTCCCATACTTGCGGTGTTTTGACACCAGACCATTTGGGTGTGGCGGGAATATACCTGTAATAAAGACAGAGAGCAGTTTTGATTAAGCTAGCAATTCCCGATGCTGTATAGGTGTGGCCGATATTGGCTTTGACACTACCCAATGCACAATGCAAACCATTACCCACTTTCGGATAAGCTTGCAGTAAACCTGTGATTTCGGCTTCATCCTGCTGGGGAACGCCACTACCGAAGACTTCCACATAGTTAACTTCTGTGGGTTGAATCTCTGCCATCTCAAAAGCTTGTTTGCAGACATTGCTGATAGCTGAGGCATCAGATTTTACCAAAGCGTCACTCAAAGTAGAATTACCTTGTGCGAAACTCATGGCATCAATTACTGCATAGATGCGTTCATTATCTTCTTTAGCAGCTTCGTAGCGCTTGAGGACGACAGCACCCGCACCTTCCCCAACCGTCCAGCCATTAGCTTGCTGGTCATAACCCAACGTATTTACACCCGTATTAATTGGTGCAAATTGGCTGCGGAACAAGACATTTTCCACACCACCTGCTAAATCTACTGCACCAACAACCACCGCGTCTACTTCTCCGGTAGCGAGTAGCATTTGGGCAACTTCCAACGCCTTGAGGGCAGAATTTTCGCCAGCGCTGACAGTGAATGCAGGGCCAGTGAAATTCCACAAAGCAGAAATCCGACTCGCCATGATGTTGGCGATGTGACTGACATATTCGCCGATTTCTACTGGTTGGTGAATGCTATCTTTGACAATGGTTTCCAGTTGGGAAAGCTGTTCAGCAGGTAGAGAAATTCCTTGGTTGAGTAAACCATCCTTAACTTGCCAAGAGAGATTCCATCTTTGCTGTAGCTGATGCACAGAGAATTCTGTCTCGGCGGCGACAATCACTGCCACATTGCCACCTTCCTGTAGTTTCGCATCTTTGACGGCGCGATCGCTAACTTTCAGAAGCAACAATTGTTGTGGATTTAACTTCTCAATTTCATTCGGTGGGATTTTGCACGATAAAGTATCGATTTCAAAATCCTTGATATATGCCCCTAATGGTGCTTTTCCGTCTGCTAAACCGTACTCTTTCAGAACACTTTCTTGATTTTCTATACCATGCCATCTTTGAGGCGGTAGGGAAGTAAAATGTTGTGTTCCATCATAAATACTCCGTTCAAAAGCATCTAAGCCATTGCAGTTACCAAAAAAGGCATCCATGCCAACAATGGCAACTTTGGTAGGTGGAACAGATGGAGTTGATTCAACTAATTCTGCTGTAGTTCCTTGTTCTAAAATCAGATGAGAATTAGTGCCACCAAAACCAAAAGCGCTAATAGCTGCCCGTTTTATTGATGCGTTATTATTGGGCCATACTGTAGCTGTTCTAACAATCTTGTCGGCGCAAATTGTACCATTTTCTGATGTTAAAGGTTCCGAAACGTTCATGGTTGCTGGAATTACACCATGAAACATACTCAAAATAACCTTAGTCAAGCCAACCATGCCGGCAGCAGTTAACAAGTGACCAGTATTTGCCTTAGCAGAACCTACCAGAGGCGCAGCTTGATTTTGACCAAAGAATGTTTCTATGGAGTTAAATTCGGTTGTATCTCCTAGTAATGTGCCGGTGGCGTGACACTCTAGATAATCGATGGTTTTGGGACTAACTTTTGCCTCGTTATAGGCTCGTTCAAAAGCTAAAACTTGCCCTTTAGGATTTGGACTCAGTAAATGTTTACCTTTGCCATCATTTGATAGTCCATTACCGCAAATGGTAGCAAGAATATTGTCACCATCTCTAACAGCATCAGAATATCTTTTCAGCATTACCATCCCAACACCATCGGCGGGAATTAGCCCTCTAGAGGATTTATCTAAGGGGCGACTAATACCGTTTTCTGCATACCCTTGAACACCAGAAAATAACATCCGCACAAATAGCGAATCTGCACAACTGATAGCTCCAGCTAACATTACATCAGCTTTGTGTGACCACAAGTAATGAGATGCTAGTTTAATCGCATAAAATGATGATGAACAAGCAGCATCCAGACATAAATTAATCTGAGATAGAGATAAAGCTTGAGCTACGATAGATGCTGGTAAACCAGATATCATGGCATTGTATAAAGATGCTTTGGTTGCACTTGGTAAAGCGGCTAAATCAAAGTCTTCATACTGCAAAAGTTCTTTGACAGCAGGAGTAATAGCTTTCTGGTAAATGGATGAGAATAATTGATTAGATAATTTTGTCGGGAATGACAAATTACCTAAAATTACGCCACATTTTGCCAGAACAGTTTGATTACCCCAATAACCACTTTGTTCAATTGCTTGTTTAGCGGCATACAATGACCATTTGAAGGTGTTATCTAAACCAGCAACAAATTCTGATGGTAGATTGTATTCAGATGGATTAAACTGGAAGTTGCGGATATAACCGCCTTTGAGAGAATAGGTTTTGTCTGGTGTACCTTTAACTGGATTATGAAAGATTGTCGGATCTACTCCAATTTCTTCGACGGTTGCAGAGGATGTCGAATCTTTTTGATTAACGATATTTTGCCAGTATTCTTCAGGATTATTTGCATCGGGGAATAGGCATGATAATGCGATGATGGCTATTTTTTCCACGATTTATATGCTCCGAGTTTGGGTATTTAGCAAGAGATAATTAAAAGGCAGGATTTACGCTGTTCCCCAAACTTTAAACGAGGCAAGTTATAGCAATCCTAAGATTAAGCTAGCTTTGATAGTTTGCAGTAAAGACTTTATTGCTTAATACAAGATTTCTAGCAGATTCTCTGCGCTCCTTTGCGTTTCCCTTTGCGAACCTTTGCGTTTAAATTTAAACCCTAAATTCGCCACGAATTTACGCAAAGCTGTACTTGTAAAATAACCATTAAAGTCCTTACTACAAACTTTGAATTTCACAGATTACTAGCTTCTAAGCATTTTCATTGACCAAATAATGGCATGAGCGCCGAGCATTCGTGAATAGATTTTACCTTGGCGGTCGTGTATGATAAAGTTTGCGATCGCACTACTTGGTGTCTTAGCTAGTACTTCACAAGAAACGTAAAATGTTTCGTTATGTGGTATCATCGCAAATTGTTCAAATTTTTCTACTTTCCCAGGTAAACAACCTTCTTCATGAAAGTGTTGTGTCCAAACCCATAAGGCGTGCATACTCAAGTCTGTTGTGTAAGGATTTACCCATTGCACAGGGAATTGTCCTTGTTGTTGGGGGCTGAGTTCTGGCCACAAACATTCTGTAGTAATTTTTTCAGGGCTGATGTTTAAAACTCTTTTGATTTCTTGAAAAGCCGGGCCGTGAAATAATGTGGCTCCACCATTTTGGTAAAAATCTTTTCCTGTAGCGGTGATGATATTATCTTCTTCGAGATTGAGAGATTCATAAGTGGGTACATCTGGCATTTCTCGCTGGAGATTGAGTTGAGCGCTAAAATGAAAATGGATTCTGCCTTCCGGATTTTTACTCGAAATTTTGGCTTTAAGTTCGATTCTTTCAAGATTAACTTTAGAAATCTCTTCTATTTCTAAAATATGTTCCTTCGCTAATGTCTCATTGAAAGTAATCCCCTTCAAAACTTTAAAGTCTTTGTAATTAAACAACCGATAACCGGGATATAATTGTTCACAAGCATTGATAATCCAGGTCATTGCACAAGTTGCTGGTAAAACTGGAGAACCAGCAATAGTATGATCGTGTAAAAATGGATTAGCCTCCAATGTCATTTGGCGACGAATACGATAGGTTCGTAGTTCTGAATCTAACTCCGCCGCAAGTGGAACTAGTGGACTACCAATAACAACTTGTGAGGTTGCATGATTGGTATGATCCATTTCTTTCACGAGCATTTGTGCCCCAACTGCAATAGGAATTATTTCGATTTTCCGCTCTTGAAAAATCTTCTTTAATTCTGCTGTCACCATGCCACTATCCCAAGCGCCCCAGTTGATAGCGACTACGTGACATGAAGGATAGCTTTGCTTAAATATATGGGCTGATTTGTTCAGAATTTCATTTGCGATCGCATAATCAGATTGTCCGGGATTTCCGTAAAAGCCTGTTACGGAAGAAAACAAAACTAAATGCTGAAGTTGATTTGGATTAACGCAAGCCAGGAGGTTTTCTAAACCTTGAACTTTAGCGGTGTAAACTTTTTCAAAATCATCTTCTGTTTTCTTTTCAATTAACTTATCAGCTAAGTTTCCAGCGCCGTGGATGATTCCGGTAATTGGGCCGATATTTTGCACAGCAGTGGCAAGTTTTTCTTGTAAAGCTTGCGTATCTGTAACATCGACACTAATATATTCTGCTTTAGCTCCAGTTTTTTCAATTGCTGCTAGAGTCTTTTTAATTTCGCGGCTAGAGGTAATTTTGTTATATATTTTTTGCACATTCATGGGTGTGGGCTTCTCTCCTTGAGAAAGAAGATTTTCCATGATGCATTTTTTCAATGCGGATTCATCAGAATTTTGAGCATAATCTGGCTCGGTTTCTAATAGTTCGGAGCGACCGAGGAGGATAAATTTACAGGGTTGCTGTTGGGCTAATCTGATAGTACACTCAGCCGTAATCCCTTTTGCACCGCCGCTCACGACAAAGACAGATGATGGACTAAGCTGGGCTGTTTGTGTCATAAATCCTCGTGAATACCTGCGTAAATTGGATTTGATGTGTAACTTATTTTTGAAACCCCACTTCCATTCCTCTCCCCCACAGGGCTACGGTGTATATGCAAGTCTGAAGTAGCTGATTAACCAGGGTTTTACCCCACCCTAACCCTCCCCTTGTAAAGGGGAGGGAACTAGATTTCCTGTTTCCCCCCTTTATAAGGGGGGATTAAGGGGGGTAATTCGACTTGTGTGTACACCGAGGCTTTGATTCTTACTCCCTAACGCTAGTAGGGAAGGGGTTGGGGGTTAGGTTCGAGATAAAGTTGCACACAACATTAATCAACTTTTTAATCGGCGATAATGGTGACTCGTCCTTGTGAGCCGTAGCCAACTTCACTTATATAAAGGTTGGGGTCGTGAAGTTCGGCGATGATGTTTTGTACTGATTGTTTAGCATCAAGTCTGGGACTTAAATCGATCGCACGAGTAAATACTTTTGGCCATTCCCATCTCAGAGTTTTGGTTAATCCGAATAAACCAGCGCCGATCGCACCGAAGTTGACTTTGTACTCTAAACCGAAGGCTCCATCAAGGTGAGCTACTGTGCAGAAACAACTACGTCCATGCTTTGCAGCTTCATTGAGGGAGGGTTTGAGGTGTTTCGCCATCAAAAATACGTGCTTGACGATCGCCTTTTCTGATTCGTTATAAGAAATACTCCCGGTGTGATTTCCTACAAACATCGGATGGAGATGGATAAAGGCCCCAATCGCTCCGCAGTGAGATGCGATCGCTTGCAATTGTTGTTGAAGATGTTCTTCACTCAAGTTTGCTAAGGTGACGCGGGTTACTCCTGCGGGTAAGGGCGCTTGTTGGGCGATGAGCGATTGGGGGAAGCTGATAACTACTACTTTCCAGCCTTTCTCGATTAGGGATTCAGTTAATTTGTAGGTGGTGAGGGAACCATCATCGGTGATTAAACCGATGTGTCCCTCTGGTAACGTGAAATCCAAATAATCGGGCTGTGGTAAGCTTCTGAGTTTGACCGGATGGCGCTGGATAGTATGCTCTAATTCCGGTGGTTGTTGGACAAACTCAGGCTCAGATTTTTTTTTTTCACCTCCAGCCAACTGCTGTAGGTAATCGACTATTTGACCGATGGTGCGGAGATCGCCGAGTTCTTCGATATTCGGTTTGGGTAAGTTGGGGTACATTTCTTGCATCGCCCCTAAAATTTCTACCCGTTTGATAGAGTCAATCCCTAAGTCGGCTTCCATGTCCATTTCCAGTTCCAGCATCTCGACTGGATAGCCGGTTTTATCGCTGGTGATAGCTAACAGGGTTTCACCTAAGTTTGCAAATTCATCACTTGTAGCGGGAGCGGCTTCTGGTTCTGGGGTGAATGCAACAACCACGCTTGGTTCGGGTGCAACGACTACCTCAACTACTGGTGCAGCCTCTACTGCAATCTCGGTTGCTTGTTGTACTTCGTGAACTGCAATTTCTACAGTAATACTTTTGGAAGCGTGGGATTGCAGATACTCTACAACTTGACCGATGGTGCGTTTTTCTGACAGTTCTTCTAAATTGGGCTTGGGTAGGTTGGGGTACATTTCTTGTAGCGCCCCCAAGATTTCCACCCGTTTGATGGAGTCAATTCCTAAATCAGCCTCCATATCCATGTCCATTTCCAGCATCTCGACTGGGTAGCCGGTCTTATCGCTGGTGATGGCTAACAGGTTTTTATCCAAGTCAACAATATCGATGGTTGCGCCAGATACAGGTGCAGCAGTTGTGGGTGCTGGCTCTGGGGTGAATGCAACAACGTCGTTGGCTGGAGGTGAGCTAATTTTGACTACAACTTCAGGTTGGGGTTCTACTACTGGGACAGGTGGCTCTACTGTCTCGACAGTTGCGAAATGCGGTGTGGGTAGTAGAGACGCGATCGCTCGTGTCTCTGGAGATACAGGAGTTTCAACTACAGGCTCTACAGCAGGCGGCAGAGGTTCTTGAGTAACATTTAAGCCGTTTTTAGCTACAGGCTCAGTTACAGGCAAAGGCTGGCTTTCTACTATCTTGGCAGTAGGAGGTACTGGTGCATCACTAACAGTTGTTTCTGTTGTGAATGGGATGAAATTGCTTATCTCTGTTAATTGGGTTGCTCCCTCACCTGAGATGACTAGAGAATACTCTTGCTGGATGAGTTGGAAAAAGCTCTTAGTATATTCCAACTGCTCTTGAAGATATTGCTCATGGATGCGTAGGGTTTCACCTTGTTGGGAATGAAACTGCATCATGCTACGCTCTAGGCTTTCCATGACAACTAGCTTCATTTTGGCAGTTTCGGCTGTTGATTTACTTTCACTCAACAAGGAATTCTGCTGCTGCATCAGTTGGAAAAACGCTTTGGCGTATTCCATTTGATGGTTGAGATAAGTACCGTGAACTTGTAAATTCTCAGCTTGATTTTCCTGGAACTGTGTCAGGAGGTATTCTAAACTTGCTAAAAGTTGTTCGTAATTTGTAAGTTTTTCTGGCGTTGGTTGCATCTTAGATTCCTGGACTGGTTGTGACAGGGTAACAGGATTCATCTGTTGCTCTGGCTGGGTGATGATACTAGCAGTCACACCGTTCATTGCTGGGGTAAGTTTTTTATGTCCGTTAGTTTCTATCACTGCTACAGGTGGAGTTACACCTGGGCTGCTAAACAAAGGAGCCGCATCAGAATATTCGGGTGTAGGTAATGTGACTTTGTGCCCATCCTGCAAAGCTTGAGCGAAGGCATTTTTCGTTTTTTCGGATCTGTAGTTTATCCCGTTTAAACGGACATTTAATGTCTTCTTCGTCTCAATTGGGGGGATGGTTTGGGGAAGTTGGTAAGGATCGAGGTTATTCAAAGCCATACCTATCACCCGCAACTGCACAACTGCTTCTCGTAAAGAGCGATCGCTATTCTTCTGAACGCTAGGGTTCAAAGATACGGTGATGTGTGGGCGATCGCCAAGAATCTCTTTGACTAAGTTACTAAGAATTCTCCTCGGCCCAAATTCCACAAAACAAGTACCACCCGCCGCATAGATATTTTCAATTTCCTGCTTAAACAGCACTGAATTGGAAAGATGGCTTTCGAGGATTTTTTGAATACCTTGGGCTTCTTTAGGATACTGCTTACTGGTAACGTTGCTGTAAACAGGGATTTTGGGACTTTGGAATTTGACAGACTTGGTGGCGATCGCAAATGATTTCTGAGCAAAGGCGATTAGGGGTGTATGGAATGCTGCTGAAACAGGTAGCAATACAGCTGTATATCCTTTCTCGTGTAAAGCCTCTTTGATTCTCGCTATTTCTGCGGTAGGCCCAGCCAAGACAAATTGAGTCGGAGAATTTTGATTAGCGATCGCAACTTGCGGAAAATGTCTCAGCACTGCTTCTACTTTGCTGATGTCTTCCTTGACAGCCAGCATACTACCCGCATCATGATCTGGATCTTCCGGTGCAGCCATTGCTTGACCCCTAGCTTTCACTAAGAACAAGTAATCTTCTGTACTCAAAACCCCCGCAGCCCATAGTGCGGTTAATTCACCAAAGCTATGTCCCGCCACAAAATCTGATTTAAACCCAGCTTGTTGCAGGATGCTGTACATCCCTGCACTCAACACCCCGATAGCTGGTTGAGCATATTCTGTGCGTTGTAAGGCAGCAATTTGGACATTTTTTTCTGCCTCTCCAAACACAGGATGAGGAAAAACGATTTCTGACAACGGTTGCAAATTATCTTTGAGCAACAGGCTATCCATATAACCATGAAGACGGCGCATCAAAGGAAAATTCATCACCAGTTCGCGTCCCATCTCCAAGTATTGCGAACCTTGACCAGAAAATAGAGAGACAACTTTTCCGCCCAATTCCATACCAGAGGAACGGTAATAAATCCCTTGGGGATGCTCCCAAGATGCTGCTGACCCTTTGAGTTTCAGCCAGTCAATGCTAGTTTGCAGCAACTTACAAGCTTCTTCCAGATTCTCAGCTACAAACCCAAATCTGGCAGCAGAAAGGGGAATTTGTTGTGATTTGCACTCATTGACTAATTGTGCGTAATGTGTAGGTGCTTCAGGCGATCGCAACTTACCTAAAATCTCTTCCGATTTGCTCAACAATTGGTCTACTGTAGGAGCAAACAACAGCACTTCACTAGCATCACTATGTAAGCGGTAAGCGGCGTTTTGGTCAGCTTCATATTCTTCCAAAACAACGTGATAGTTGGTTCCGCCAAAGCCAAAGGAACTTACACCTGCGCGTCTTGGTGCTTCCCCTTCTGGACGAATCCAAGGTCTGGTTTCAGTATTCAAATAAAAGGATGAATTTTTAATGTTGAGTTTGGGATTCGGCTCAGTGATGTTAATTGTGGGCGGTAATACTTTGTGATGTAAAGCCAAAGCAGTTTTAATCAAACTTGCCGCACCCGCAGCCGCTTTTGTGTGTCCGATTTGCGATTTCACACTACCCAAAGCGATGTGCTGCTTTTTATCATCATGGACATCAAAGAAGTCTTTTAAAGAACCGAATTCTGTCGGATCTCCAGCCATTGTACCAGTACCATGTGCTTCCATCAAACCAACAGTAGCGGGAGAGAAGCCGGCATCTTCATAAGCGCGTTCTAAAGCTTTAACTTGACCTTCTTTGCGAGGAGCATAAATGCTCTTGTAACGCCCATCGCTGGAAGTACCAATACCTTTAATTACGGCATAGATTTTATCGTTGTCCCGTTCAGCATCTTCCAAACGTTTCAGGACAATCATCCCGATACCTTCACCCAGCATCATCCCATCAGATTTAGCATCAAATGGTTTGACATTTTCACTAGGAGAAACCGCCGGTGTTTTGCTGAATGAGATGTAAGCCATGATAGTGTTGTCGGTATCAACACCACCAGTCAGCATCATGTCAGAACGATGCTCAACTAGTTCGCTGATTGCCATTTTCAAAGCACCAAAGGAACTAGCGCAAGCCGCATCAACAACACAATTCATCCCGCCAAAATTTAGGCGATTGGCAATTCTACCCGCGACTACGTTAGCTAACATTCCAGGGAAAGCGTTCTCATCCCATTTCACATAAGCGCTTTTGATTTTATCAACAATTTTTTGGGTATCTTCGTCAGATAAACCACTGCTTTTAAGCGCTTTTTCCCAAATCGGATATTCCAACCTGGCAGAAAGTGGCATTCCTAATTGCTTGGCCATAGCCACGCCTAAGATGACACCAACCATCTCGCGGTTAAATTCGCGTTTTTCGCCATAACCTGCATCTTCCATCGCCTCTTTCGCAACCAATAAACTTAATAGTTGCGATACATCTGTGACTTCTAAAATGCTAGGTGGTATGCCGAATTCCATCGGGTTAAAATCTACTTCTGGAAGAAATCCACCTCTTTTACAATAGGTTTTATCTTCAGTAGTTCTAGGATTCGGATCGTAATAATCTTCGACGCTCCAGTGAGTCGAAGGAACATCAGTAATACAGTCAATTTTGTTTACTATATTTTGCCAGTACTCCCGTAAATTTCTAGCTTGAGGCAATAGAGAAGCCATCCCAACGATGGCAATAGGATTATGTTGTAATTGTCTGTTAATTCTGTTGATTGACACTGATTTATCTGATTTATCTGACTTCATGTTTTTTTCCTCTATAGACCTCATCACAGCCTTTTCACAATTATTGATAAGGCTCTCTAACTCCGCTAAGGCAGTATTAATTGAATAAGCAGACATAGGACATAGTTAGTACTGTGGATTGTGTAGTTACAGTAATTTCTGTTGCCTACTAAATAATGAAAATCTCTCGTCTTGTAAGCAGCTAGCTATCCTATCTGTGCTAAATGCTTTTCTCCAAATCGACACCACACGACACATACTGCCCTGACAAAGCCTTAGATTTATAGGCGATTTTGGCACACTGCATAGGCGTAGCCCGTCGTAGACATCGCGAAAAAATGTTATCCAACGCTAGACTCTTGATATTGTGGCAATCGGTCGATGACGTTGTTAAAACTGGTAAAATAGTCTTGGAGTGTAATAGCTGCTTGACCAGTGAATTCAATCCATTTGTAATAGTAGAGATTTGGAGCAATGGTATCCTACTGGAGCGAGAAAAACTGAGGAGTAGCTAAGGAAACAGAAACGTTTTTTTCACTCGAAACCGTTTGATTATCTAGCCTAAACACAGCAATATAGCTGGTGTTAATAAAAACGTTCTGTATCTCAATCAAGGTCATAGCTAGTTTTAACGTCCAGGATAATATATTTTATGGTATATGACCTAGTAAAGTTGACAATTTCGTTACAGAAAAGACACCGCCTTTAATCCGAGTTTATGCAAGTTGGAAAAGTAATTAAACGATCGCTAGATAATGACAACGCAGTTATTTTTAGTTATTTTTTAATTTCAAAATATTAATTAAATAACTAGTTTGTTTAACCACTTTAAAGCATTGAATTAATAAAAATACTAGCATACTTTACAAAAACTAAATCATTCCTTTAAACTTATTTTATAAATAACCATATACTCTTACTGATAGAATTTTTGAATAAATTTAGCCTAAAAGTATAATTTATAACTAAATAAATATGTGAAAAATTTTGTTACCTACGGGTTAAACATAAATATTCTCTTGGTTAAGTTAACACTACAAATCTGTTGTCTAGTAAGTAACAATTCAATGAATACATATATAAATGCAATAACTACAAGTATTGTTTCTCAGAAAAGCATCATAATTGAGTCAAAGTTTTTGGTTATTTTTTAATATAAGTCAAGTTAAGAAGCAAAGTGGTTATTTATAAAGCAAATATTAATTTTAAGTATGTTGCTAGATAAACATAATATGAGTTAAATGAATTTTTAGTAAACAGTAAACTTAAACAAAGCTCAGGTTTTGCATCTTATCTACTACTGACATGATCTGCAATCAATAACAGAGCTAATAGCTTAAGTAAGGGCAATTCATCAATTACCCCTGCTACAAATCGCTATAAGAATGTCTTATATTACACAACCTCGATAATAATAATCTGTTAGTAATATCAAATCTGCTTAATAACGAACTATTTGTACGTATTCAATTGCTAGACAATAGATTAGCGATTGGTACATTTTTTTCAGCACCTTATCTGATTGTGATGAAATCTTTTAGTGAGAGAATCAGGACTTATGCAAATTCAATTAGTTGACAATAATCAACTTTTAGTCCATACTTGATAACAAGTTTATCCAGGTTTTGATCTCATTTTTATTAGCGCTTCGTTGTTATTTAGAGTTAAGTTTGCTGGCTAGCGCTATTGTATTTTACGCTACGGGATTAGATGACAAATTAGGATATAACTTAGGAAGCTTTGAAGTAACACGCCATTAATTTTCACGCCACAATACTAAGTTTGGGCGGTAAAAGCGTACAACAATTCATATAAAACCAATTTAGATCCATCCACGGAATTTAAGGTATAAATCTTAGAGGAAAAGCCCTCTTGGTAATTTGCGGATGAGTCTATTCTAATCGACTAAATATAACCAGGATATTCTCTAAAAAAGCAGAATTGGAATGAAAATATGGCAGTAAATAAAGAAAGTCGATTATTCAGAAAACCCGTAGGCCGATCGCAAGTAATTTTAGCAGCTTCTCTCACTTTAGCGGCTGGATTAATCGCTTTCTATAGTTTGACACCTTATTGGTCTAAAGCGAAAGTTGTGACAGCCCCAGCAAATCCTCCCAAAGCTGCCACGCCTGCGAAAGTTGCTGTGACAGCCTTGGGACGTTTAGAGCCAGAAGGCGAAGTTACTACTTTGACTGCTCCCACTTCTAATAATGGGGTGCGAGTAGATAGACTGTTGGTGAAAGAAGGAGATGCGGTTAAAGCAGGGCAATTACTGGCATATCTAGAAAACTATGGTCGTTCTAGAACCGCGTTGCAACAGGCTTTAGACAAACTCCAAGTTGCCAAAGCTAAACTAGCGCAGGTGAAATCAGGAGCTAAAACCGGAGATGTCGATGCTCAAAAGGCTGCGATCGCTCGTTTAGAGCCACAATATAAAGGAGACGTTGCGACACAACAGGCGACAATTGACCGCATCCAAGCGGAAGTAGACAACGCTCAAGCCGAGAATAATCGCTATCAGCAATTATATAGACAAGGTGCGATCGCGGCTTCTGTAGCAGATACCAAAGCTTTGCAACTAAAGACTACACAACAGCAGCTAACGGAAGCTCAAGCCACCCTCAAGCGAACTCAAGACACATTCCAAGAACAACGCAAGCAAGCAGAAGCACAACTCAAAAGTATTAGTGAAGTGCGTAGCGTAGATGTTCAAGTTGCACAAACCGAAGTCAATAGTGCCACAACTTCTGTTCAACAAGCAAAAGCCGACTTGGATTTAAGTTACATCAAATCTCCCATAAATGGCAAAATTTTGAAAATTCACGCCAAAACCGGAGAAGTAATTAGCACCAGCAGAGGATTTGCTGAGATAGGTAAGACATCTCAAATGTATGTGATTGCAGAGGTGTATCAAACCGATGTTCAAAAAGTACGTGTAGGACAAAAAGCCACCATTACCAGCACTGCATTTCCTGGAACAATAAAAGGAACTGTAAAAGAAATTGGTTGGCAAGTTGATAAACAAAGCATCTTTAGCCTCAACCCTGGTTCAGATACAGACCGCAGAATAGTGGAAGTAAAAATCTCCATTGATAATCCCGCCGATAGTGAAAAGGTCGCTCGTTTCACTAACTTACAAGTCGATGTCGCCATTCATATTTAGTCATAGAACATAGGTCATTCACAAATGACAAATGACCAATGACAAATAACAAATAATAAATAATAAATAAATCCATGATTTTAAAAATTCCTTTAGCATGGCTACAGCTAGCCCAACAAAAAGTTCGTTTATTAGTAGCTGTAGCCGGGATTGGCTTTATTGTGCTGCTAATGTTTGTGCAACTTGGTTTTCAAGATGCCCTCTATTCTAGTGCAACCGCAGTCCATCAGAATCTCAAGGGAGATTTATTTTTAGTTAGTTCGCAATATAAATCTTTGACCTCAAATCAAAGCTTTTCGCGGACTCGTTTATACCAATCTTTGGGGTTTGATGGCGTAGAGTCAGTTAGCCCGATGTATTTGCAATTTGCCAAACTAAAAAATCCGGCTACTAGTGAGAAATATTCAATATATGTTATTGGTTTCGATCCAGGTAGACCGGTGATGAATCTCCCAGAAGTAGAGAAAAATTTAGATAAACTCAAAATTCCCGATGTCGTGCTTTTTGATCGGGGTTCTCGCCCAGAGTTTGGCCCAATAGCTGAAAAATTTAATGCCGGAGATACTACACAAACAGTTGAAATATTTCCCTTCAATTCATTAATTGGCTATAAAGTGAGAATAGGCGGGTTATTCACATTAGGGCCTTCTTTTGGGGTAGATGGAAATTTACTTGTTAGTGACTCCACTTTCTTGAGGATAAATCCTAATACTCGTCCAGCAGATATGATAGATATTGGCTTGATTTCCCTCAAACCTGGTACTAATGCAGAAACAGTACTGAAAAATTTACAAGCAAGTTTGCCTAATGATGTCCAAGTTTTTACCCGCCAAGGCTTCATTGATTTTGAAAAAAACTATTGGGCTGTCAGAACACCCATTGGTTTTATTCTTAACTTGATGTTGACAATGGCTGCGGTGGTTGGTGTGGTTATTGTTTATCAAATTCTTTACAGCAATATTGCTACACAATTCGTTGCTTACGCCACTTTAAAAGCCATAGGTTATGCCAACAGCTATTTATTAAATGTGGTATTTCAGCAAGCCTTAATTTTGGCAATCTTAGGTTATATCCCAGGATTTATTACTTCTGTCTTGTTATATAGTTTTGCAGCAGAAGCAACTAAACTACCAATAGTTATGACCACTAATAATGCAGCGATCGTCTTAACTTCAACAGTCTTAATGTGTATAACATCAGGAGCGCTTGCTATCAATAAACTTCGCTCCGCAGATCCGGGAGATATTTTCTAGCTACTTGGTAGCAAAATAATTAAATTATTTTCCCATGATATAAACTGATATCTAAATATTAGTGCAGCCTCTCCACAAAGAAATTCTTCTTATACAAAGTTTAGATTTTAGATTAAGAGTATTTACCAATATTTAAGTTTGGTATTACTTAAAGTCTTTTATCTAACAATCAAATTCACCTATTTAACAATAATTTCGATTTTATGAACCTCAAAGACAAAACTCTCCTAATTACTGGAATTAATGAATTTGTCGGTTTGCGTACAGCCGAGTTAGCCATAGTGCAAGGGATGAAGGTTCGTGGACTACAAAGTTCTACAGAACAGAACAAACAATTACAGAATTTAGGTGTAGAGGTAATTATTGGTAGTATCACCGATTCTACTATTGCTCAAAAGGCTTGTCAGGGAGTAGATATCGTTTTACATACAGAGCAAATTGCTGAAGAAGCTGGTGCAATTAAGCATTTTCGTGATGTGAATGTTGGCGGTACTGTCAATATGGCTAAAGCTGCTAAACAAGCTGGTGTCAAAACATTTGTGCATTTATCTAGTGTGATGGTTTACGGTTTTAACTATCCTGATGGTGTTACAGAATCCGGGCCACTCTCTGGCGAAAATAATCCCTACTGTCAAACGAAAATCGAAGCCGAAACAGCACTTATAGAACTGAATAATCCGTCAGATTTTGGCATCATCATTATTCGAGCCGGAGATATTTATGGCCCTGGAAGTATTCCCTGGATAGTCAGACCAATTCTGATGATGCGCCAAAAATTATTTGCTTGCGCTAATGATGCTAAAGGAGTAATTAATCATGTATATATAGATAACCTGATTGATGGCATCTTTTTAGCGATGGAAAAAGAAATCTACGGTGAAATATTTAATATCACTGATGGACAAGAAACTTCCTGGAAAGAGTATTTTATGCGTTTAGCAGCAATGGAAGATTTACAAGCACCCCTTTCATTATCGAAAGATGAAATCAAATTGTTTCTAAAGCTACGCGTTCAAGGACAAAAACTGTTTCGTAAAAAAGTTGATATTTTACCAGAGTCTATAGATTTTATGACTCGTCCTTACGCTTGTTCCATTGCTAAAGCCCAAAATCTGTTAAATTACAAACCAACAATTGACCTAGAATTAGGAATGCAGCAAACACATGAATGGCTGCAAAAAACAGATATTCAAAGCTTGGTGAAATAGTTCACAGATTTTTGAGAATTCAGGAGTCAGGAATCAGAATGGGCTAAACGCCCCGCTATCGCTAACAGAGTAATTGCAAAATGAAGAAGCTAGAAGATACTTTATTTACTTGAAATGATTCAGCTTGGTATCAAAGTATCCTTAATCTTGACTCCTGAATTCTGAATTCTTACGTTGCGTCTACCTAACTACGATTAAGCAGAAAATAATCCACAGATTTTCCGAATACTTGTTTTCTATGAGTCGCAATCAGCCACGATTGAGCATCGGATTACCTGTGTACAATGGTGAAAAATTTCTCAAAGAAGCCATAGATTCACTCTTGGCTCAGACCTTTGAAGATTTTGAACTTATTATTTCAGATAACGCATCGACAGATAAAACTGAGGAAATTTGTAGAGCTTATGCCGAGCAAGACCAACGTATTTGTTACTACCGCAATGACACGAATATCGGTTGTGCTGGTAACTTTAATCGCGTCTTGAAACTGTCTTCGGGTGAGTATTTTAAATGGGCAGCTCATGACGATCTACATTCTCCAGATTTTATCAAGAAGTGTGTTGAAGTGCTTGACCAAGATCCTACTATAATCTTGTGTCACTCTCAGGCATATTTCATTGATGAACAGGGGAATTTTATCCAAAATTACGATATCAAAGTCAAGGCAGATGCACTAAAACCACAGGAGCGTTTTCACGAATTGCTGACCAAGCATTTATGCAACCAATGTTACGGGGTAATTCGCGCTAGTGCTTTGAAAAAGATACCACCTATGGGTGGCTATGGTAATGCAGATGGAATTCTTTTGTTAAGACTTGGTATTCTTGGTAGGTTTTATGAAATCCCTGAATACCTGTTTTTCTTCAGAAGTCATCCGCAACAATCAATGAGTATGTTCTTTCCCAATTATTTGTTGTTAACAAATAAAAACCAAAAATCATTCTTGAGTATGCTCCCCGATTTTTATGCATATACAGTGTGGTTTGATTCAGCAAAGAAAGGACAAATTTTATTCCCACATTGGAGAATAATCTGGGAGTATATACTCTCTATATGGCGTAGTCCCCTGA
Organism: Nostoc sp. DedQUE04; assembly: GCF_034530995.1. Classification (NCBI taxonomy): domain Bacteria; kingdom Bacillati; phylum Cyanobacteriota; class Cyanophyceae; order Nostocales; family Nostocaceae; genus Nostoc; species Nostoc sp. DedQUE04. The sequence continues at coordinate 217,421 of NZ_JAVRCA010000007.1, forward strand.
GTTTGAATGAACGGCTATGTTGTCATAGAAGTTTACACCAGCAGTTAAAAGGAACAGAATATCTTTTACTGAAAGATTTGCTAATAGTGCTGCCAAGACTTTGGAAAGGTTGGCGAAAAGCATCAATAGACCTCTTGCAAAAATCCTTGAATCACCCCTTCCCAACCCTCCCCTTGTAAAGGGAAGGGGGCAATATTTCAAGTTTCCCCTCAATAGATCGGGGAGCCACTGCGTTGCGGAGGTTCGCTCCGTTGTAGCAAGTGGCGTGGGATAAAGGGAGGTCTAATAAAAAAATAACAAACCACACTTTTAACGAATCAAAATTACCTATTCTGGTTACAAAATTATGCTGAAACTATCTCAACTATCTCATGTTTTCCTTGCTACTTTAGTGAGCATCAGCTTTGCTAAAACAGTGAACGCAGAGCCAACTGCAACACTTAATGTTGTAGTAAATGGAATACATCACAAAAAAGGTGAGATTTGCTTTCGAGTTTATGCAAATGAAAAAGGATTTCCAATGAATAGTACTAGTGAAGCTCAAAGTGGCTGCGCTAAAATTACTGGCACTTCTGTAAAAAAAGAATTCTTCGGTTTGAAGCCTGGAACTTATGCTGTCGCTGTAGTTGACGATCAAAATGGCGATCGCAAACTCAATAAAGACTTTTTCGGAATTCCTAAAGAAGGTTTTGGAATTTCCAAAAATCCAACTGTGTCCATACAAACAGGTACACCAAAGTTTCGTGATGCCAGTTTTGTTGTCAACAAAAATACAACAGTTAACATCATCATGAAATATTCGCTGGATTCGTAAAGGGAATGGGGAGTAGGGAGACAAGGGGACAAGGGGACAAGGGGACAAGGGGGACAAGGGGGAATTTTTGAACAACTCTCTCCCTTGTCTCCCCCCTCTTCCTTGTCTACCTTATCTCTTCTCAATGCCCCATGCCCAATCCCTCATTCTGTCGGAGATTAAAAATTTAATGGAAGATTTGGCAATATTTCTGTCTAAGTCTTTGATGGGTTGGCTGGTTATTCAGGTGTGTTTTACGCTTGTCTTTATATGGTATCTGCGCTCGTCTAAAAAAAACTTATTGCCAGACGATCAGCTACCGAAAACAGCAGTAATTCTTTGCTTACGCGGAGCCGATCCGTTTTTGCCGAGATGTTTGCGATCGCTCCTAAATCAAAACTATCCACAGTATGATTTAAAATTAATCGTTGATAGTCACGAAGATCCTGCTTGGAAAATTGCTAGTGAAACCATCACAGAGCAAGAAGCAACCAACGTTCAAATCAGCCCTTTGAGAATAGTACGTAACAGTTGTAGTCTCAAATGCAGTTCTTTAATCCAAGCTGTCCGAGAGTTGGACGACTCCTACAAGGTGGTTGCTTTAGTCGATGCTGATACTATAGTTCATCTCAATTGGCTCAGAGAATTAGTCAGTCCTCTAAGCGATGCGAAAGTAGGCGCAACAACCGGCAATCGGTGGTACGTACCAACAGGCAGGTATTGGGGTTCTTTAGTGCGGTACGTCGGCAATGTCTCTACAGTAGTGCAAATGTTTATCTTCCAGATTCCTTGGGGTGGAACTTTGGCTGTGAAAACAGAAGTGCTTCGCCAAACAGAACTGCTAGATAAGTGGGGACAAGCTTTAGGCGAAGATTTTATGATGCACGACATCCTGAAAAAACATGGTTTTCAGGTAAAGTTTGTGCCTTCGCTGCTAATAGTCAATCGTGAAGAGACTGATTTATTCAACTTAATAGACTATCTTAAGCGCCTTATCCTTTTTTCTCGACTGTATCATCCCCGCTGGTTGGCTCTTGTGAGTGAAGCTGTTTCTAGCATTTTGTTTCCGACTCTATTGTTCGTGTTAGTTCTAGAGTCGTTGTTAGAGGCAAAATGGGAAGCTGCGGCTCTGTTGTTAGGCTGCTATGGAGTTTACACTGTCGGATTACTCTTGATAATGCTCGTGTTGGAATTAGAGATACAGCGAGTGGTTCGCTCTAATGACCAGGCGATCGCCAAATTATCAGCTGCTACAATCATTAAAATGTTGATTGGGATTCCGTTGACACAGTGGGTTTATGGGTTAGCGATGCTATCATCTCTGTGGACATCAACAGTCACCTGGCGCGGTGTCAGCTATCGCGTGCAAGGGCCTTGGAATGTCCGCTTAGTGGAATATCGCCCTTATCAATGGTTGGATCAACCGATTAATAGCAAGGTTTCTCTTTGAATTAAATCGCTAAATATCAACTAGGGCATGAAAGTTATTACACTAAACATTCCCTAGTCTTCAAATTATATTATCTTATATTTAGTAGAACTATATTAGCTATAACCTTGTAAACATATACGTTTTTACTTGTTGATTACCAAAACGTATTTACATTTTTTACAAGGGTTTAGACAAATATATTAAGGGGAATTTTGACTTAGCAATTTGGATGTTTTGATAGTTTCTAACCCAGGTTTATATACGTGTTTGCAATTGAGTCTACTTAATCTCCAACCTTTTCCATACCTTTCTCTAACTCTCTCCTAAAAAGCTACAGTGTACACATATCTTGGTAATGAAGCCCAAACCCTGAATTTACCCCCCTTAATCCCCCCTTATAAAGGGGGGAGACCGGAAATTTATCTAGTTCCCTCCCCTTTATAAGGGGAGGGTTAGGGTGGGGTAAAACCCGTGTGTATACCGTAGCCTAAGAAAATAGGAAAGCGGAAAACCTTTGTTGCTGTCAGGAGAGTGCCTCAAAGCATCTCTTCTAAAAAGAGAGAGATCGGACTCTATTGCACACAAACGAGAAGCACTATAAACATCCACTTCAAAATCTAAAATTTCAGCTATTTAACAATGCGTAAATCCTTAGTCTAGTTGTATTAGTGGGAATTTCTGAGCCAAATAATCAGGATGTTCATGAAACATTTGCTGCGTAAATCCTAAGTTAAAAACCAGCAATTTTCTGAAATATTCCCTTTTATTATGACTAAGCAAAAACTTCGCATTGCACTGTTTACAGGGTTGTATGCTCCTTTTTTGACTGGTGTTTCCGTTGCAGTACACCAACGAGTTCGTTGGTTGCTAGAGCAGGGACATGAGGTTTTTCTAATCCATCCGCAAATCAACGATCGCTACCCCAAAAATGTTGGCGATCGCCCCATGCTAGGTTTAGAGGAAATTCAATCTTTTCCTAATTTTTCTGCTTACGCATTCCCTACAGAACCGCTGCTATTCTATAAGTCTCTTCCTCAACCGTTGAACTATCGACATTGGAGCGATACCAAGTTGCTAGAGAAATTCAAACCCGATATTATCGTGGTTGAAGAAGCAGCCCAAATGAGAGGTTTATACTCATTTTTCTTACAAGGTTATGGTCGCCCAATCGGCACTCAATACGCAAAACGAACAGGCACGCCAATAATATCACTCTTCCATACAGATATTGTTGCGTATATCAAATATTACTTTGGAGACCGATTCTTCAATTTGGTTCGTCCCATCGTTCCCGTTTTAGTTAAGCAGTTTAGTGAGTCTTATGACTTCAATTACTTCTCTTCTAAAGAACAATTAACTAAATACGAAGAACTGAAATGCCAACGCGCTGAATACGTCGCTTATCAAGGTATCGATTGCGAAAAATTTCACCCGCGAAACATTTGTTACGACCCAATTCCTAACGATAACCGACCAACTTTGTTGTTTGTTGGACGCATTACACCCGAAAAGAATGTCAACCAATTGCTTGATATCTTTCCAGTCATAGCTGCTAAAATTCCTGATGTCCATCTGGTAATTGTTGGTAGTGGCCCGCTAGATGAAGAGATCCGGGAGCGTGCTAAAAAGTTTGGAGCGGGTATTACTGTATGGGGTGAGTCTCACGGTACAGAACTTCTAGGTTGGTTTGCTAGAGCAGATGTTTTTGTCAATCCCTCCGTCACCGAGAACTTCTGCACAACAAATAACGAAGCATTAGCCTCTGGAACTCCTCTGGTTGCTGTTGTTGCACCTTCAACTTCAGAACAGGTATTTCCTGGTCGGAATGGCTTCCTTGCCCAACCTAACAATCCTACAGATTTCGCCCAAAAGGTAATTGCGATTTTGGAAAATCCCCGTTTGAAAGCAGATATGACTAGACACGCTCGCCCCTCTATACTCGAATTTGATTGGTCAGCGTGTATGCAGAAATTTGAACACAAACTTTACCAAATCGTTGAAGGAGCGCAGAAGGTGGAGGTAGGTACAGGTAGTATAAGACGATAACGATCGCAAATATGACGATCGCTAGTATTTACAGTACTAGCGATCGCTAATTAGTGACTTTGACTAAGGCTCTTGGTCTAATGATGCGTAGGCATAGCCCGTCGTAGACATCGCATTAAAATGAGACCAGAGTTCTATTAAGTTGTGCGATAAAACTTACAATTTGGTCAAGCTAGTTTTAGCACCATGCCACCTATGCAAAATAGGCATAGTAAACAATCCCCACGCCAAACCCGTAATCAACCCAAAAGGCGTAACCAGATAGTTATTAAAATTCCACAAACCAAAAATCTCTGCTGCCAATTCCAAAGGATAAGCCATCATTAGCACACTTGCGATCGCCACACCACTCCAGCCATATTGATTTAACCAGTAAAATCCCTTACCACCAGTTATCCCATACAACAGACGAGTAATTAGCAAACCCGTGACAGTGCCGTAGCAGCGCATACACACAGCCATAATAAACGGTGGTGCTAAATCTAACCCCATATCTGGTTGCGGACAGACATGATTACCCATGAAATAAATGATGTCCGCAATCCCAGGAAGCAAAGACACTCCAGACGCAGCCAAAAAGGGAGCAATAGGCGGGCCAAAAACCATTCCTACCAACAAGAAATCAGCTATAAAACTTACCCAATTAACCTGCAATTCACTGAAAGCTACTCTTGTCATCTTCCTTTCTTCTCCTATCGGAGACGCTACGCGAACGCGCCCTTTGCGTCTTCGCGGTTTATTTTCTTAACGTACCTTATTTACATAAGGACTTGTTAACTTATCCAACTGCTGAATCAACAGACTGAGGAACAAACCTACATCTGTCACCACACCCACTGATTCTACAGAACCGCGATCGCTTAACTTAGTCACTACAGCTGGATTAATATCGACACATACCATTTTCACCCCTGCCGGAGTCATATTTCCTACCCCAATGGAGTGCAGCATCGATGACAGCATTAAAATCATCTCTGCACCTTCTAGGTGTTTTGCATATTGCTCTTGTGCTTGAATCAAATCCATTACGGTATCAGGCAAAGGCCCGTCATCCCGAATGGAACCCGCAAGCACAAAAGGTATATTATTGTGGACGCACTCATACATCACGCCACTTTTAATTGCTCCCGCCTCCACAGCTTTGGGAATGCTGCCATAACGACGGATACTATTAATTACCTTGAGGTGATGGCGGTGTCCTCCATGTACGGCGACACCCCGCTTCATGTCTACACCCAAGGAAGTGCCCATGATATTTTGCTCGATGTCGTGAACTGCGATCGCATTACCACCCAGCAACGCTTGTACATATCCTTCCCGAATCAGTTGCGCCAGGTGTTCGCCGCCACCAGTGTGAATTACCACAGGCCCAGCCGTGACAACTACTTTACCACCAGCATCGCGGATTTTACGTAATTCCCAAGCCACTTGCTCAACGACTAATTCCACGCGCCGTTCGCTGGAAACTCCTGCCGACATAAAGCTGAATTCTTGAGTGCTGCGGAGTTCCCGCGATTCAGTTTTGCGGATGGTGCGGATACCTAAAACATCTACAATTACCTGTTCGCCAACTTTTAAATCGCGGAGGATTTTACACCGAGCTACAAAGCCATTGGCAGTTTCGGTAATGGCGATCGCGCCATCCATCCGTTGATTTTCTACCTTCACCCACTGACCATTAATTCGCACTTCCGTGGGATAAATTGTACTGACGTAGAAATCATCAGGCGCAACGCCATCTTGAATTACCGGCTCTAGTTTTGCATCTCGCTCATCATGGGGTAAATCTACAGCACCCAAATCAATCAATCGGGAGATGATTTCTTCCATCACCTCATGGGATGGTGCTGATACTCTCACCTCGGCGGCTGAAGTACTTTGCCGTTGTTCTCCCAAATTGAAATTCAGGACTTTGAAACTTCCCCCGGCATCTATAATCAAATCCAAAGCGCGGTTAATTAAGCCAGCATCTAGCAAGTGTCCTTCCATGCGAATGACACGGCTTTCTACCGAGACAGTGGCATGAAGTTCATCTCTAACTGGTTCTGTAACCCGCAGAGTTAAGCATTTAGCCGCCCCACCAGCTTTGAGAAATTCCGTCAGCGGCGTTTCTAACACATGGAAACCTGCATCTGCAAGGCGGGTTTTCAAAGCATCACTCGTCTTGTTCATGATGACGATGCTATCCACATTCACCGCATTACAAGCGAAGTTGACTGCATCAGCCTCTTCAATTGCGATGCGCTTTTCTGGTGCAACTCGCATTTCAATTAAGCGGTTGGAGTAAGAATCAAAAGCACCGGGATAGTATAGCAAATAGCCATTTGCTAGGGGACAAAAACAGGTATCCAGGTGATAGAAACGTTCGTCTATTAATCGTAGAGATAGCACCTCAATATCCAGCCATTTAGCTAGATAAGGGTGAGAATCTAATTCCGAGCGGAAACCGTATCCCGCCCATAACCAGCGTCCTTCTCGATCCAGTAGTGCGTCTCCTGCTCCCTCAAAAGGCAAATCTTTGGGAAGTTCATTGACTGTATAACCATTTGCCTCAAACCATTGTTTGAAGAAAGGCTCCTCTCCCTGACGTTCCTTGTGCAAAAAGCGACTGAGGACGACATTATCGCCCAGAACTAAGCCAGCATTGGCAGTAAAAACCAAATCAGGCCAGCCTTTTTCCGGTGGTACTAAATCGACAATGGCGTGTTCTTTGAGGATTTGATGTAGTCCCTGCCACTGTTCCACGGCGCGATCGCGCGATGACTTGTGGATATTCCCTTCCATCCAAGGATTAATCACATAGTCCACATCGTAGTGGTCAGGAGGGCACATTAAAAAGCGAATCCGGGAAGTCATAAAAATCTTACAAGCGTTTTATATGCTACAAGCTTACTTTGAATACAGACTTTTGTTTTTTTTACAGGTAAAATCTGCTACTAAAGCATCTATCTTTTGATAGTTGAAGACTTTATCAAGCCTTCGCTCTCAATTCTATTACTGGAAGATGGTAATAATACCAATTCAAAATTCAAAATCAAGAAAGCCTGATTTAATTTAGGTTTCCAAGAAAGTGGGGCCACTGGGGGCGTATTAGAGGGCGAAGCAACTAGATCGAATTCATCGGCATTAGCACCAAAATCTTTATCAAATGCTTTCAAATTCACAGTCTATAGTATGCTAGTAACAAGCAACTAACCACTATGTTCGGCAAGTAGAGTTAAGCGAACGTTTGTTTTCCCAGCGTTCGCCTTTAACTTTTCACCAACACCCGTGACTTGAATAGCACGCTTGTTAAGCTGAAGGGTAGGTAGCATAAGGATGCTCCAGAGGCAGAGGTATGCAGAGGGCATGGAGAAGAGACAAAGTAGACGAAGAAGAGAGGGGGAAGACTTGGGAGAGAGTTGTTCAATAATTCCCCCTTGTCCCCTTGTCCCCTTGTCTCCCCTGCCCCCTCAAGCAGTCACTATATAAGACGAATCGATCGCTGCTACACGCCCAGCATCTACCAAAGCTTGATACACTATCGCCGCTACCTCACCGCGTGTAGCATCGCGGGTAGGATTGAGTTGTTTCAGGTTTGGGTAATTGACGATAATTTTCTTGTCTATAGCTTTTACTACTTCATCCTTGGCATATTCAGGAATCTTGGCTTGGTCATCGAAAACTTTGATAGTTGCCGTACCATCACTAGATAACCCCAATCCATTCACCAGAGAGACAATCACTTGCACGCGCTGGATATTTTTGTTGGGACTAAAGGTATTGTCGGGAAAACCAGAGAGAAATAAACCCTGATATGCCTGCTGAATTACCTTGGATGCCCAGAAGTCTGCTGGTACATCTTTGAATTTGATCGCCGCACGGTTTGGCGATGGGTTGAAAGCTTTTACTAGTATTGCCGCGAATTGTGCCCGTGTCATTGTCGCATCGGGTTTAAATGTGCGATCGGGAAAACCATTAACTATCCCCAATTTGACTAATTCCCGAATAAACCCACCTGCCCAATGATTCGCAATATCGGTTAATTCAATAGTAGGTGTTGGTGTTGGGGTTGGAGTTGGAGTTGGCGTTGGCGTTGGTGTTGGAGTTGGGGTTGGCGTTGGCGTTGGAGTTGGCGTTGGCGTTGGAGTTGGAGTTGGCGTTGGAGTTGGCGTTGGCGTTGGGGTTGGCGTTGGCGTTGGAGTCGGTGTTGGAACCGAACTATCTGCAAACTCTATGTTTCCGGTAACTTTAGACGCATCTATTTTATTTCCTAGAGAAATCAGCTTGTTGGAACTGACATTTTGCAAATCAAATTTACCGTTATTGCGTAGAGTATTGCCCCCCGGATTATTGATACTGCCGATATCCGGTAAAGCAGTTCCAATCACTGTGATCCCATCATCAGTATTATTTTCACTAACATTATTACGCAATACGGGACGGGCACTACCAGAGATGACAATCCCAGAACGGTTTTCATAAATTCTATTATCTCGAAGGATGGGTGATGCAGTATCACTAATAGCAATGCCAAAACCTGTTTTAAAGTAGGTATTATTTTCAATTTGACCTTTAGAATTTTTAGCGATCGCAATTCCATTAGCTGCATTCTCACTGAACACATTACCTAGAATCACTGGGTTAGCATCGCCTGTAGCAAATACTCCCTCCCGCTTATTGTTGATGAAGGTGCTATTAGCAACAGTAGGGGCAGTTGATTCAATCCAAACACCGCTACCACGACTAGCCAAATTTGTTACAGTCACTCCTCGGAGTTCAGCTTTATCTAGCAGTACAAATGTGACATTCTGACCCGCAAAAGTACGGCTCAGATAGGTACCACTTCCTTCAATCAAAATGCCATTGCCTTTATTGGTTTCATTACCCACCACTGTCACACCAGATGGAACCGTTAACGGAAAGACTTCACCGCTAGCAGCATTGTAATTACCATTTGCTAGTTGAATCTTGGTATCAACAGTAGCTACCTTAAGGGCTTTAGTAATAGTTTTGAAAGGGGCTTGTTGGCTACCTGGGTTGGCATCACTACCTGCTACTGAATTTACGTAAAAAGTTTGAGCCATATTTATACTTTCATAAAATACATAGCTATCCTAGCGCTAACCATGAAAGTAAGTAGCCTTTGATGCATTAAGTAAGTTTAAGTACTTCTCACTACAAAGTTTGTCTTTGTGGTGGATGATATCGATCGGGAATACGCGCAAATTCAATCAGTAAGGTGTGAAAATTACAACGGAGTTCGAGACTGAACCTTGGGGTGAAAGGTTCTTTCAAGTCACAGACCCTAACGGTGTCGTGATTCAACTTGTCTAGTGAATCGCCAAAAACATAGGAAAAACAGTATGAATTATGCCCCGCCACCTGGGATAAGGATAAACCTCCGCCCTGCTAGCTTTGCTGATTTGGATTTATTGCGCCACTGGGATGAACAACCTCATGTGATTAACTCCGATCCTAACGATGACTGGGGCTGGGAAGTACAACTTGAACGCACTCCCGAATGGAGAGAGCAATTGATTGCTGAAATTGATGGTCGTCCCATCGGATTTATTCAGATTATCGATCCAGCACATGAGGATAGCCATTACTGGGGTGATGTTACGGCGAATCTTCGTGCAATTGATATCTGGATTGGGGAAGAAACTGATTTGGGTAAAGGCTATGGAACACAAATGATGCGGCTTGCACTTGCTCGATGTTTTGCCGATCCCCAAGTGACGGCTATACTTATCGATCCGCTAGCCAGTAATACCCGTGCTCACCGCTTCTATGAACGCTTTGGCTTCAAATTTATCGAGTATCGACGGTTTGGTGACGATGAGTGCTTTGTTTATTGCCTGAGTCGAGCAGATTGGCATGGTGAAAGTGAAATTAGCTGAATCACCAGATGAGGAACAATTCAATAAACGATCGCCCGAATTCAATAAACGATCGCCCGAATTCAATCAACGATCGCCCGAATTCAATCAACGATCGCCCGAATTCAATCAACGACCGCCCGAATTCAATCAACGATCGCCCGAATTCAATCAACGATCGCCCGAATTCAA